>JAZNES010000236.1:0-2613 GCA_045588755.1 Eubacteriales bacterium
GGATTTGATTTTCTGTAAAAACAACTTAGAGCTTTTATGTGCGTCTTGATTTTTCCGAAAGAGTCTGTGATCTTCGGCAGGCTTGCGGCAAAAGCTTATTGACAATACGGATTAAAAATGTTAGTATTTGATGGTACAATAAGCTTAATGAGGAGGATAATATGAAAAGAATTCTTTCGGCTATTATGAGTTTAATAATTCTTGCATCCGTTTTTACCGGTGTTTTTGTTAATGCGGCAACTCCGATTTCAAAGGGTGACCTTGATAAGGACGGTCAAATAACGGTATCCGATGCGCTTCGCGCCCTTCGCCTTGCGGCAGGAATGTCAGAAGCAACCTCTGAGGCCACTCAAATATGTGAGATTGACGGTGACGGAACTGTTACGGTTTCGGATGCGCTTGAAATTCTCCGTGTCGCAGTAGGAGTCGGTATTCCCTTTGTTTCGGAGACAGAGGTGACCTTTGATAACGTCAGAGTGTACGGACGAAACTACTCTGATGCCGAAGCAGTTTGCGCAAACTGGCCGAATGCCGGTATAGAGGTGCGTTTTATCGGACAGGGACTTACTCTTGAGATCACCTGTTCAAAAAGCTTCGGAACAAACGATAACCCCTATATTCAGGTTTGGGTAGACGGCAAGCGTACCGACAGATTACAGATATCCGTAGGTACCAAGGAATACGCGGTTGCGAGAAGGCTCAAATTCGGCGAGCATACCGTAAAGGTGCTTATGGTAACTGAAACAAGTAATTTCCCGCTTTCATTTGGTAATATGAAGCTTACGGGTACAAGTGGAGCAACAAGGCTTCTTCCGCCGGTTTATAACGAAGAGGAGCTTAAATTTGATGTCTACGGTGACTCTATAACTGCGGGTATGGGGAATATTCCCGGAATTGTAAGTGATGGTAAAGCACATCACGACTCAAGCGGCACCTATGCCTTCTATACCGTGGACCACTATGGCGGAGACGGCAACTATATTGCGCACAGCGGATGGGGCTGTTACCAAGGCTGGGGCCCGAATATGAATGCGATAATACCTAAGATATGGAATCGTGCCTGCGAGCTTTCAACAACAGTGTGGGATTTCTCTCAGCGTCAGGCTGATATAGTAATAATAGCGCTCGGCACAAACGATGCTTGGTTCTGGACGGCAGATATGCCGCATCAGATGTTTATAGACGCATATCTCAAGTTTATGGGCGATCTGCGCGCAGTCTATCCCGAAGCGCAATTCTATTGCCTGCACGGTATGATGGATAAAACCTTCAACAGTGTAGTTGAAGAAGTTACAAAACAGTTTAATAAGACGGATAACGTCGGAGCTGTTTACGTTGAGATGCCGAATATGGAGGATCAGCCTGAGTTTATCGGAAGTGCGGGACACCCGAGTAACGCTCACGGTCAGTATGCTTCTCAGGTGCTTATTGAGGCAATCGAGAAAAACTATTTCACGAAGTGGAATACAAAGCTGAAGATGGCGTATATGAAGCTTGAGCGCAAGGATGAGATCGGAGAGTATTCGGAACTCATCGAGCTTGCAAAGGCAACGATAGAGGATCATAATGCTACCGGGAAAAACCCCAAGAAGCTTTGTAAGCAGATAGAAGAAATTCTGGCAACATATTAAAATTTTATAAAGCAAAAAATCAACCGAGAGAGGCATTTTCTTACAAAATGTCTCTCTCGGCTTTTATCCGAAAAATTATTTCTGTTGTATAAGGTGTCAGCGAAAAACGGTGATAAGCGTATCTCAACTCAATGCGCCCGATTAATTCCTGTCAGAACAGTCTTCCTCACGGTAGAGGAAGCAGTCGGGGGAGTGGGAAAATATCATGCCTGCCGATTGCAGATAAGAGTATATCACGGTGGACCCGATAAACCTCATACCCCTGCGCTTGAGATCGGCGGAAACAGCGTCAGAAAGAGGTGAAAAGCTTTTGTCCCATTCATATATGATCTTCCCGTCATTAAAGCTTCTGAGGTAGCTTGCAAACCCGCCCCACTCATTGCTGATTTCGAGGAATATCGATGCGTTATTTATTACCGCCTCTATCTTTTTGCGGTTTCGGATCAGTGAAGAGTTGTTCATAAGCTCGTTGAGCTTTTCTTCGTCGTATTTCAGTATCATTTTCGGGTCAAATCCGTCAAAGGCTTTTTTGAAAGCGCTTCTCTTATTGAGCACGGTCTCCCACGAAAGCCCTGCCTGAAAAATTTCAAGCAACAGCAGTTCGAAAAGATGCGTATCATCAGCTGAAAAAACACCCCATTCGGTGTCGTGATACTTAACATATTCGGGGTTGTTCGGGTTGCACCATTTACATCTTTGCTGAGTCATAACAAGGCCTCCCTGATGTCAAATAATAATATAATTCAATTATAATGTCGCTCATACGTGAAGTAAAGTCGAAAAATGCAAAAAAGCACAATAAAAGCCGCTCTGAAAGCGAGTAATTTGTTATATTATATTCCCTGTTTTTCTTGACTTTGGAAGGGGAAAGGAGTAAAATGTAAAAAGATAAATATGTAAAGATAAAATGGAGGAAACTCGGTTGAACTGGACATCATTGAATGACCTCAGAGAGAAGTATCTGAGCTTTTTTGAGAGCAAG
>JAZNES010000237.1:0-3156 GCA_045588755.1 Eubacteriales bacterium
CAAAATACCAACGCGCCGCCGCAATTTTCCGCATCGCCTCTGTTCCCTGTGGAAATTACTTATCCAAGCGGGAATTCTGATTGTTCTGACTGTTCTGGTTGCTCTTATTCTGATTGTTCTGGTTGTTCTGATTGTTCTGGCTGTTCTGGTTGTTCTTGTTCTGATTGTTCTGATTATTCTGGTTGTTCTGGTTGTTCTGGTTGTTCTGCATAGTGCTTGATATCTCCTTTTTTCATTCCGAAAATCTCGGATATAAATATTTATTTGCCAAAAAGAGCTTCGTTATACACGAAGCTCTTTTTCTTAGTCAAGAAGATATTTAGATTCGACCTCCTCATATATAGAGGAAAGTGTCGAAAATGCGGCTATGAAGAAAATAAAGACACACGCCACGTTAATAACGCCTACAAATCCGAGCTTTCGGGCGAAAAAGTCGTAAAACAAATCGGATGCGGCAGATAGAAGAGCCGCGGCAACGATAAGCAGGAGCTTTTTATTAAGCTCCTTATGGACTGCACCAAGCACCGCTTCTTCGTTTTGCGTAACTCCCTTCATTACAAATCCCGTATATTTTGATATGATATCCTTCAATACAAGCAACAATCCGAGTATGGCGAGAAGGAATCCTACCGTATCGAGCACCGAGAAGCCGAGCATCGTAACGTAATGAATATAAGCCTCTTCGCTTCTTATAATTGCACCGTAGTAGTATTCTTCAAAAAATCGGTATTCAACTATGATCGAAGCGAGACTCGAAGCGGCATATGCAACAAAGCAAAGCAGAGTACGCTTAAAGCAGGATATGTATTTTTTCAGAAGGAATGCTATAAGGATAAGCAAAAGTGCGGCAAATACGTCTGGGACCACGTTAAAGGAGTCTATTCTGAAATCAACGCAAAGCAGACAAAACGCACCTATAAGAACAAAAGCAAGCTTTATCCTTCTCTGTATAAATATACTCCGACGTGGCAATACCTTTTCTTTATACTCCTCGACAAGCGCAGACACAAATGCCGTATCCTTTTTTATGCGTCTGAAATAGCGCATTATCTTAATAAGCCATATAATACCGATCACGAATGTCACTATGACCGCCATTGAGCGAAGCAAAGGTACAAAATCATATATATTGACAAATCTTGAGGCTTCATCGTAAGACTGCGTGCCAAATACCGAAAATTCAGGCAGAACGCACATCACGGTTTTGAATATAACAAAGAACAAGGTAAAGGCTCTGGTCTTTTCACTGATCCTTGCGCGTTTTCCGTCTGCGAATACCGAGGTGTTTTCATAAGCGTATCCAAGTGCGCTCACGCCTTCAAAAAGATTGATATAGGCAGGAACAAGTGTGAAAAGCTCGACAACTCCAAGTGAAAATGCCACAAGCAGCAAAAGCGTATTTTGCTCATCTCTGAAAGAAAGTCCGAACACCCAGAAAACTGACGCTATCTTTACGGCATCAATGACTATCATTCTTGAGAAGAGCTCTTTTGCTCTGTACAGACTGTCATTCATATCACCAAGTCTTGTAAGCGCCGAGCAAAGTATGATATATCCTATAACGTCGGGAAAAATATCTATTATATTTACGTTCGGGTTAAATATAAACAAAAAGGAAAAAGCGATAGCGCCAAAGCCAAGATCGTTTTTTATTCTTTTCATACTTCCCTCTCCTATCTTCCTTTTTTCTTATTTCTTTTTTCTTCCAGCTTCTTTTTGATATATTCGGTGTTTGCGTCAGCCGCCGCTTGCTCTTTTTTGTCAGCCTTCTCGCGCAATTTGTTTACAAAGGCAAAACGCGACTCCTTTATCTGCATATCCACGTCGTTCTCGTCGCATATCTTTGCATAGCAGGAAAAGATAAGTATACAGTTGAGAGCAAGGCAAACGATATACAGAAGAAATACAGGCAGGCTGAAATATTTTTCATATTGATCTATAAAATCAAAGGGCAAAAGTGCGATATAGGTCATCAAATAATAAACAGCAAAGAAAACAAGATTTCTCGCCGCCGCATATGCCGTCTTTTCCGACTCGGTATCTATCGATATCTTGCGAATAGCTAAGAGCAAAAGGGCGTGGAAGATAAGTATACAGATACTGTCGATATGAAAATAAACCTTGAGAATCGACTGGAATGATAAAAAAGTGTATATATCAGAAGCACCCTCTATCAAAAGATTCCGGTATAGAAAATCTCCCAAGGTAATAACGCTCTCAAAGAGCGCACCGCATATCATAAATATCGAAGCTATCATAGGATAAAGAAAGGCTCTGTTATATTTGCGAAGCTTATTAAAGGAGATAAGCATAATAACGTATCCTATAAGCCTCATCAAAAAGCCAAAGCTATTGAAGGAGGCAAAATAGGTCGTAAAATATCCTATAAATAACAGACCAAATCCCATAACTATATAATCCTTTCGCGCTCCGCAAAATTGCGGAGCGCATGTTTTACTGATTTATTTTGTCTGAAGCTCCACAGCACTTTTTGTATTTCTTACCGCTTCCACAAGGGCAAAGATCGTTTCTGCCTATCTTGGGCTCGTTCTTCTTGGCAACACTTACCTTCTTCTGAGGACGTCCCTCGCCGTCAAATCCCTCAGTCAAGGGATTTGCTACCTGAACTCTCTTTATCTCGGGAGTTTTTACGGTAACGGAAAGTATCATTCTTGCGGTCTTCTCACGTATATCGGCTACCATCTCGTCGAACATATCCGCGCCCTGAATTCTGTATTCGGTAACGGGATCTTTCTGAGCGTAGCTCTGGAATCTTATGCTGTCCTTGAGATCGTCCATAGCGTCGATATGCTCCATCCAGTTACTGTCAACGTTTTGAAGCAATACTGCTCTTTCAAGCTCTCTGAATCTGTCCTCACCAACGAGCGCTTCCTTTTCTGCATAAACGGCGTCTGCCTTTTCACATATGGCGTCTATCACTTCGTCCTTTTTGAGATGCTTCATCTGCTCGTCATCAAATACGAGATCGTCCTCATCAAGTAAAAATCCCTTGTAATGCTCGCGAAGTCCCGCTATATCCCAAAGAGAAGCGTCCTCTCCCTGCATAAATCCGTCGGCTGTTTCGGCGATAGTGTCGAATATCATCTTTCTGATAGTTTCGCTTATATCCTCACCGTTAAGAACGTCGTTTCTCTG
>JAZNES010000238.1:0-2464 GCA_045588755.1 Eubacteriales bacterium
CTCTGCTCTTATGGGATCAACTCCCGAAAGACCCAGCTTATACTCAACCTCGTCGGCAAGAGCGCGAACGTGGGTATTGGTGTTACCGTTTGCAAGAACGAAATAATCTGCGATAATGGTCTTGTCGCCAACCTCGATTATTTTTACGTCCTTTCCCTTTTTATTATCAAGTATCTCTGCAATTGCCTCTGCGAGCTCTCTGGGAGTAGCGCCTACGAGAGACTTTATCTCTTCATTTCTGATTTCTTCCATTGTTTTTACCTTTCTCAATTTAACTCACGCATAAGACTTTCTCTTGCGCGGAGTGTATTACTTTCTATTATTTTTCCCTTCTTTTCAAGTTCCTCGACGGTTATTTCTATCGAATGTAATAAAACTCGGTTAAGGTGCGCCACGCGGTCACCGTCACTCATCTTTTCGGGCTCGGATGAAAAGAACTCTTCTCGGAGAGCGACGCAATCTTCAAATTTTCGCGTATCCTCAATGTAGTCGGACAAAAATATTATTTTTTCCGAAATAGCCATATCCTCTCTTCCCGTCGAATGATATCTTATAGCGTTCAAAAGCTCACTGTCAGCGAATTCGGGATATTCCTCGGGAATTATTAAAGGTGCTGTGACAGCGTGAAGCGTAGGCAAAACTGATAGCTGCTCGGCGGTGGGAATAACTCCGTTTTTTTCAAGTATCACCAATTGTTCGTCAAGGCTTTTTTCTTTTGTTATATCGTGCAAGAGTGCCGTCGCGCGCAAAAGCGATTTCTTTTCGGGGCAATAGAGCTCCGCAAGACGTGTTGCCATTCTCTCAACTCCAAGGGTATGCTCGTATCTGAAGGGGGAGAGCTTCTCTTTTACCGCTTCACGAAGTAATTTCAACTTATATTCGCTGAAGTTCATACTTTATAGAGCCCCTTTTCCTTAATGTAATCTACAACCTTTTCGGGGACGAGACGCGATATATCCGCACCGTTCGCTATCATCGCGCGTACTTGGCTTGATGATATACAGATAGCGGGAGCCTGGATTCTAACCACGTTTTTGCCGTACTTATTTCTATACTCGGCGACCTTTTTGATCAGGCACTCGTCAAGACTTTCGTCTTCTTCGCGGCGGATATAGACGGGATACGCAAGCTTGAATATTTCATCGGGCTCGCGCCACTTATCAAGGGTAAGTATCATATCGGTACCGCAAAGCAGAAATATCCTTCTGTCGGGGGCGGTCAGCTCACGCAGAGTGTCTACCGTGTAGCTCTTACCCTTTCGTCTTATCTCAAGATCGCTGACGATAATACCCTCAACTCCCTCAAACGCTCTCTTGCACATTTCAAGGCGGTCGCGGTCAGACGCTCCCCCGCTCATTTCCTTGTGCGGACTTGTTCCAGTGGGAATGATGAATAGTACGTCAAGCCACATCTGCTCCATAAAAGCCTTTGCCGCCGCAACGTGACCTATGTGTATCGGCGCAAACGCACCGCCGTAAATTCCTACTCTCAGCATATCACTTGGGGAGGACAATTGTCTTCTTATCCTGCGACTCGCGGTAAAGAACTATCTTTCTTCCGATACAGGAAACACCTTCAGCTCCGAGCGCTTCGCAAAGCGCATCAAGCACCGCGCGGGGCTCCTCTCCGCTATTTTCAAGCACAGTAAGCTTAACAAGCTCGCGTGCTTCAAGGGCATCGGATACCGTTTTTATAAGGTTCTCGGAAATTCCGCCCTTGCCAATCTGCATAATCGCGGGACAGGACTGACCCAAGCCGCGCAAATATGCTCTCTGTTTTGACGTTATCATATTTTTCTCCGGTTATTTGTTATTATTCTTTAATATTAAGCTCTTTCAGCTTTTCTGCAAACGCTTTTATTGCGTTGCCGCGATGGCTTACGCTGTTCTTCTCCTCAGAAGTGACCTCTGCAAGAGTTTTGCCAAACTGTGGGAAGTAGAACAGAGGGTCGTAACCAAAGCCGCCCTCTCCCTGCCTTTTCTTGAGTATCTCACCCTCAACGCTGCCTCTCACCACAACAGGATCTGCGGCATATTTTTCGGGAAAAACACATGCGATACAGCAAACAAATCTTGCGCTTCTGTCGGTTTTATCCTCAAGGTTTTTGAGAAGAAGGTCATTGTTTGCCTCGTCGTCGCCGTGCTCACCCGCATATCTTGCGCTGTAAACTCCGGGCGCCCCGTCAAGAGCATTTACCTCAAGTCCCGAGTCGTCTCCGACACCGATATATCCGCTCTCTGCCGCCACGCGAGCTTTTATGAGCGCGTTTTCCTCAAAGGTGGTGCCGTCCTCTTCAATTTCTCCGTAAATCCCTACGTCATCAAGAGAAAGTATTTCTATACTCTCAATATACTGCGAGAGAAGTGTCTGAAGCTCGGCTTTTTTCTTTTTGTTTCTTGATGCTAATACTATTTTCATAATCTTATTCAAAAAGTGCGTCTACGAACTGCTTTGCATCAAATTC
>JAZNES010000239.1:0-3143 GCA_045588755.1 Eubacteriales bacterium
GCAGGAGCATTCTTTTTGGCAAAGACAAATTTGAAAACGGTAAGGACCACCCATATCAGAGTAAGGACCCCGAAAACAGACATAATACCAAGGAGACTGACTTCGAACGCTTCTCTCAATCTTGCGGGAGAAAACGCTCCGCCCAAAGAGGCAACGTTATTTGTTAAAGAATTTATAACCATAGTTCCCTCCTATCGTCAAAGAGGAAGGTTGACGTGCTTGCGAGGATTTGAATTTGACTTATACGCAAGCATAGAAACTGCCGAGCATATTCTCTTTCGAAGCTCAGAAGGCTCAATAATATCGTCTATCTCTCCGAGTTCACAAGCACGTACAGACGACGCATATTTTTCCTTCCACTCGGCTTCAAGCTCGTCACGGCTCTTCTCTGCTGCTTTATCGTTCCAAACGAAAGCCACCGAAGCCTCGGGAGAAAGAAGACTGATAGTTGAGTCCGATAACGCATAAACGATATCAGTGCCGAGAGCTTTTGATGCCAGCAAGGTAAATGAAGCACCGTACGCCTTGTTCATTACCACCGATATTTTAGGATTTGTAGAAGAAGCGTAAGCCGTTGCAAGTCTTGCAAGCTCAGAAGAATACGATTCGCTTTCCGCCTTTGCCGAAAGCTCAAGTCCTTCGCTGTCCACAAGGTTAACGAAAGCAATATTGAAGCTGTCGCAGAAGCTTATAAGCTTAGTAATAACTCGGGCAGCCTTTATATCCACGATTCCCTTGGCGGAGGGTCCATTTGCAACAATACAGCATATCATTCCGCCAACCGAGGCAAAAGCCGCAGACAGAGTATTGGAATATCGGTCGTACACCTTAACAAATTGCCCATTATCCGATATCTTTTCTATTATCTCATCTGCCGAATAGTTCGAGGGGTCAATTTCAATTTCTCTGTTTACATCGTCTTCGATATGTCCCATATAAGCGCTCTCAAAATTGTTAGAGGGCAAAAATTCAAGCATATTCTTAGCGAAGGCAAGTGCCTCTTCCTCGTTTTCGGCACAAAATGCCGATGCGCCGTTTTTAAGCGAGAATTCATTTTCCTTCAAATCATCACCAACTACAAAGGGTGGATTGACGTAAAGCTTTGATCTGTCCTTTATAGTTACAACAAAATCAAACATAGAAGCAATTATGGCAGACGAAGCGATACAAGCTCCGTCAATTATTGCTATCTGCGGAATAACTCCCGATGCTTCTGAAACGCATTTCATAAATTTCGAATATGCGGAAAGCGCGGAAGCTCCGTCATAAACTATTGCTCCTGCACTGTTGAAAATACCTATTACAGGTGCTCCGTTTTTTACAGCAAGGGCGTAAAGATCGCTTAACTTTTTAGCCTGTCTTTCGCCAAAGGCTCCTTTGCACCTATCAATTTCCTGAGCAAACGCAAAGGTAAGTGCGCCATTCACCGCACCGTACCCGCATACTACTCCTTCAAGCTCGTTATTATTGTGCACTCTTTTTGTATAAGCGCCAGTCTCAACGAAAGTACCGTCATCAAAAAACGAAGTTAATTGCATAACAATACATACCTCCAAAGATTATTTTATGAATAAAAGTTTTAACTAAAAACTCTTCCCCAATTATAATATTATTATACCCCTTTTTCCAAATTTTTTCAATAGATTATAAAAAAATAATAAAAAAAACCGACCTGTTTCTACAGGTCGGTCAATAAGCTTATATTATTGCATTTTATTGTAGTCTTCTATCAGCTGAGTAACTCCGGTATGAGCAGCTTTCGCGTTTTGCTGATAAAATCTTGCAAAACCGTTTTTCTTGGTATTCTGGATATCGGATCTTACGTATTTATAAAGTCCGCCAAAGTCACAAATTCCAGCAATATCGTATACCGTTCCGCTGAAGGCGATCTCCATCATTTTTGCGCAATCCTCGTCGTATGCGTCCTGATACTTACACTTGGTATCGATATAAGCTCTATAAGTAGTATTTGTAGATGCCTCAGTAAGAGCCTCAAGACAGAAGCTTGCCCTGTCGGTATCGGTTATTGTATACGGCATAGCAAAGATACTTCCGTTGGTAGTATTCGTACAAGTGTAGTATCTTTCCTGCTCGGCGTCATACTTAGGATTAGGAAGCGCACCGATCTCTACGCCCGATGCGTCAAGACAAAGATCATAGAAGGACATAAAGTCTGCAATCATAAGGAAGCGTCCCTCAAGGAAGTGCTCGTGAATATGCTCGCCTATCTGAGCCAAACTGGGATAGTTTGTCTGAACATCATAGGTAAGATTCTTAGTAGCAGTTATAGCAAGAACTCTATCCAATATATTGATCATCTTATCGGTAGCACCGACAAGTCTGAGGTTACCCTTCGAATCGACATTCGAAAGCTGGAAGCCCGCTCCCATTACGAGCCCGAGGTAATTTCCGTGGATCTCCATAGCAAGACCGTATTGATCCATCTCAGTTGCGCCCTGGAGTCCGTCGTTATCCGCATAGGTATTCTTGATTATCGTCTCGAAGTTTTCAAGAGTCCATTCATTATTATATACCATCTCCTCAAAGGGCATTTCTGCTTCGGGATAAAGTCCGAGTCTGAGGTTTCTCGCAGTCTCTCTGTTGTAGAATATCAGCTGTGTTCTGCGCTTATCCTGCAAAAGAAAGTCGTTACTGCAATAAAAGAGCTTGCCTGCAACGGTAAGCTGCTGATTTATATAGGGATCCCAGCTATCGTGTTCAAGGTCAAGATAAGGAAGAGTCTCGGAATCGAGCAAATTGAGAAGATATCCCTTCTGAGCATGAGCCTGAACTCTGTAGGGTCTGTAAAGTACAAGATCATAAAGATCGTCAGACGCCTCGTATGTAACCTGTGCGACGTCGTTTGTCCAAGCATCAGCATCCTGAGTAATGACAAAATTATACTTTTGTCTGAGCATCTCGTTTCTGTTATAAACAGCCTGACCTACTACGTCCTCGGGATATTCGTCTACAGCGACCTCAAAGTTTGAGGCAAATCCTGCATTACAAGCAAGAACTCTGAACTCAGCACCTCCCCAATCCATTTCGGGAAGCTTGGTTTTGATCTCATCATTAGTATTTGCCATATCGTCCTTGTTGTTATTCTTATCATTCGGATCATCTCCGCAAGCAACTATACAAGG
>JAZNES010000240.1:0-2761 GCA_045588755.1 Eubacteriales bacterium
GGAGAGTTACAAGTCTGTCAAGACCGAAGGCAAGACCGCCGTGAGGAGGTGTGCCATATTTAAATGCTTCAAGAAGGAAGCCGAACTTTTCGTTTGCCTCCTCCTCGCCCATTCCGAGAAGCTCGAACATCTTGGTCTGTATTGCCGAGTCGTGAATACGTATCGAACCGCCTCCGATCTCGTTTCCGTTAAGAACGATGTCGTAAGCCTTTGCTCTTACTCTTCCGGGATCGGTGTCGATATATTCAAGGTCCTCGTCCATAGGAGAGGTAAAGGGATGGTGCTTCGCGTAAAATCTGCCGTCCTCCTCGCTATACTCAAGAAGCGGGAATTCGGTCACCCACAGGAATCTGTAATCAGAAGGATCGAGTATTCCCATTCTCTTTGCACACTCGCAACGAAGCGCACCGAGAGCGTCAAATACGACGGAATTCTTATCTGCAACTACAAGGATAAGGTCGCCTGCCTCGGCACCCATCTTTGCCTTGATAGCCTCATTTTCTTCTTCTGTAAGGAATTTAGCATAAGACGAGGAGATCTCGCCGCTCTCATTCCATTTGAGCCAAGCAAGGCCTTTCGCGCGGTAAAGCTTTACAAATTCAACCAGAGAATCTATCTCCTTACGTCCGAACTTCGCTCCGCCCTTTACGTTTATAGCTCTTACAGAGCCACCGTTAGCTATTGCACCTGCGAACACCTTGAACTCACAGCTTGCGAGAAGCTCTGAGAGGTCGGTAAGCTCATAACCGAAACGAATATCGGGTTTATCCGAGCCGAAGCGCTCCATAGCCTCGGCATAAGGCATTCTTATAAAGTCCTCTGTTATCTCCTTGCCGAAATACTCCTTAAAGAGATACTTAAGGAATCCCTCGTGCATCTTCATAACGTCGTCTGCGCTTACGAAGGACATCTCGGTATCTATCTGAGTGAATTCGGGCTGACGGTCAGCACGAAGGTCCTCGTCACGATAGCAACGGGCTATCTGGAAATAGCGGTCAAAGCCCGACACCATAAGCAACTGCTTATAGAGCTGAGGCGACTGAGGAAGCGCGTAGAACTTTCCCTTGTGAACGCGGCTCGGAACGAGATAGTCACGAGCGCCCTCGGGAGTAGGCTTTACGAGGTTAGGAGTTTCTATATCAAGGAATCCGTTGTCGGCATAATAATCTCTTGCTATCTTCGATATCTTCGAACGCGCGATAATATTCTTCTGCATATCGGGGCGACGAAGGTCAAGGTAACGGTGCTTAAGACGAAGCTCGGTGTTTACCTTGCTGTTTTCAACTATCTCAAAGGGAGGAGTCTGCGCAGAGGAGAGTATCTTGAATTCGTCAACCTCTATTTCGACCTCACCCGTGGGAAGATTCTTGTTTATAGCGCCCTCGGCACGTCTGCGGACTGTACCCTTTGCGCAAAGAACGAACTCGGCGCGTACCGAAAACGCATCGTCAAATATAGCTCTGTCGGTCTTCTCACCGAAGGCGAGCTGAACGATACCCGTACGGTCGCGAAGGTCTATAAATATAAGCGAACCAAGGTCGCGCTGCTTCTGCGCCCAGCCCATAACGCAAACTCTCTTGCCGAGGTCGTTTGCAGAAAGTTCGCCGCAATAATTAGTACGCTTGTCATTTGATGATAATAACTGTCCCATTTTATTTTCCTTTCGTGTTTAACTTATGCGATGACTTCGCCCTTTGAATTGAAAAGGGGGAGCTTTTCAAGATATACGAGGTCTTCTCTGTTTTGAGCGTCGCCCTCGGCAAGAATAGTCATCTTTCCGCAGATCTCACCTCCCGCACGGCGAACGAGCTCCTCGACCGCGCGCAAGGATTCTCCCGTAGAGATAACGTCGTCAACTATAAGTATACGCTTGCCCTTCATAAGCTCAGCGTCAGCTTTATCAAGATAGAGCTTCTGCTCCTTTTCGGTCGTTATCGAGCGAACGTCGACCTCAAAAACGCCTGTCATATAGAGCTTAGGCGCTTTTCTCGCAAGGAAATACCTGCGGTTTCCGTCAAGTCTTGCCATCTCGTGAACAAGCGGAATTCCCTTTGATTCTGCGGTTATCGCATAATCGTACTCGGGTGCCTTTTCAAGCAGAGCCTTAGCACAAGCTGTCGTAAGCTCGGGTTCTCCGAATATAACGAACGCGCCTATCATAAGCTCGTCACTGATAGGGCAAAGCGGGAGAGCTCTGTCAAGCCCCGCGATCTTCATTTTATGATACATCTGTGCCATATTAACCTCCTAGCCACAAGGGCAACAAACAGAATTAAACATTTTCTACCACATTATATTATACACCTTTATTTGAAATTGTCAATTGATTTTGCCCACTTCGTCAATTTTTATATCTTATTTGGTACTTTTTTGAATATTTTCTGCCCAAGTAGAGTAAAAAGTGTTATTTTTTTATTAATATTGAAGGTAAAATCAAAAAATCTCTTGAAATGTAGAAAAAAATGTTGTATAATAAATAATATCTATGGGCATGCACTTCATGCATAACTAAAATAAATCATTTTTATTTGGAGGTTACTCTAATGGTAGTAGCAGGAGATTTTAAAAACGGAATTACTTTTGATATGGACGGCGTGGCTTACCAGGTCGTTGAATTCCAGCACGTAAAGCCCGGTAAGGGAGCAGCATTCGTACGTACAAAGATCAGAAACGTTATCACAGGCTCGGTAATTGAAAGAACTTTCAACCCCACCGATAAGTTTGAGAACGCTATGATCGAAAGACGTGAGATGCAGTACTC
>JAZNES010000241.1:0-5084 GCA_045588755.1 Eubacteriales bacterium
CTTGTTTCTGCGCCTTGTCAAAGTCGCTTACTCGCCCACCGGGCGCGCTCCTTCTCCAAGCTGCCAATTCAAGCTCGCAAACTCGCTACTGCGAACTGCGTTCGCGCGCATACCCGCATACTAGTTTATGATAACACAAAAACTTGTTTTTGTCAATATAATCGTCCCTAAAATAAAACTATATTATATTTTAATTCTTGTTGCATTTTTATACATTATGTGGTATAATTAGACGATGTTATTTTTTATTTTGGAGGACCTGAAAAATGCTTTTTGGAAAGCATATAAATAAATACTATCTGAAATACTGCCCCGCCCTTATCTTAGGACTTATAGCATTGGTAGCAGTTGACTATTTTCAGCTTGAAATTCCCGAGCTGTACAGAATGCTGATAAACGGAATAAACTCCGAAGAGGTAGAATACAGCGGTACTGTTTTGCCGTTTAATATGGATTTCCTTCTCGACAAAATATGTCTTCCCTTGATATTTATTATTTTGGCTATGATAGTATGCAGATTCTTGTGGCGTGTATGCTTTTTCGGCTCGGCTATCAAGATGGAGAGCGATATGCGTTCGGAAATGTTCGGACACGCTGAGTTCCTCTCTACTCAGTATTATCAGGTCAACAAAGTCGGAGGTCTTATGTCCTATTTCATAAATGACCTTGACACTGTACGCGAGTGCTTCGGTTGGGGCGTTATGATGCTCTTCGACGCGCTATTACTCGGCGGACTTGCTATTACGAAAATGTATAGGCTCAATCCTTCTCTGACAAACTTTTCACTTATACCTATGGTCCTGCTTTTAGCTGTCGGTGGCGTCCTTGGAAAATATGAAATGGACAAATGGGAGGAGCGTCAGGCAAAATTTTCCGAGCTTTCGGACTTTTCTCAGGAGAGCTTTTCGGGAATCGCCGTCATAAAAGCCTTTGTAAAGGAAACAAAGGAGCTTCTTGAATTCAAAAAGCTCAACAAGAAAAACGAGAAGGTCAATATCGAATTCACTCGCCTCTCTACAATTCTTAACATTTTAGTTACGCTTTTCGTTCAATCCCTTATGTGCGTTATTCTCGGTTATGGAGGATATCTTGTTTACACCGACGTGCTAAACGCGGGTGAGATAATCGAATTCCTTGGATATTTTACGGCTGTTATCTGGCCCGTCATGGCGATTTCACAGCTTATTGATATGACCGCGAGAGGCAGAGCATCTCTCAAACGTGTCAGCGAGCTTCTTGAGGCAAAGATAGACGTTGCCGACGAAGAAGGGGCAAAAGACCTTGATTCTATCGGCGGCAAGATTGAGTTCAAGGATCTTTCCTTCAGATATCCCGACGGAGAATATGACGTTCTCAAGAACATTTCCTTCACGATCCAAAAAGGAGAAAGAGTCGGGATCGTTGGAAAAACGGGAGCAGGAAAAACGACTCTCGTTGATCTTATGGTCAGACTCTACAACGTTCCCCGCGGTACGATATTCATTGACGATACCGATATCAACGATATAACCCTTCATTCCCTCAGAAATGGATTTGCATACGTTCCGCAGGATAACTTCCTTTTCAGCGACACTATCGAAAATAATATTGCTTTTTCGAGCGACGGAACTATCGAAGAAATAGAAAATGCCGCGCGCCTTGCCGATGTCCATGACAATATAGTTGATTTCACGGAAGGCTACAAGACAGTTCTCGGCGAGCGCGGAGTTACCGTATCGGGCGGACAGAAGCAGCGTATCTCTATTGCCCGCGCAATAATGAAAAACGCGCCTATACTTATCCTTGACGACTCGGTTTCTGCGGTAGATACAAAGACCGAGAAGATCATTCTTGAAAATCTTCACAATTACCGAAAAAACGCGACCACTATTCTTATCGCGCACAGGATCTCTACCGTTGAAGATATGGACAAGATAATTCTTATGGACGACGGCGAGATAATCGCGGTAGGTTCTCATGAGGAGCTTTGTTCGTCATGTCCCGAATACAAGAAAATGGTAGATATTCAACGTCTGGAAGACGAATCCAAGGAGGTTTGATATGAGAGAATACTATCCTATACTTATCGTAGGCGGAATTATCGGTCTCATTTCGGTAATCTTCATTCTTTCCTTCGCGTTTATGAAAAACAAAAAAGAGGCTATCGGCTTTGACCGACATATGAAAGATAAGGAAATTCTCAAGAGACTTGTCGTATATGCAAAGCCCTACAAATGGAGCTTCTTGCTTCTGTGCGGAATCGTTCTTATATCGATAGCTTACGATATTATCTCGCCCATACTTGTAGGTAATATAGAGGAGCTTATCAAGGACGACTTTGAAATGCCGAAGCTTGTTTCTATACTTATTCTTTATGCATCTATCCTTTTGGTCTCTCTTATCTCCTCATACGTGCAGGCAATACTTTTACAGAAGATAGGTCAGAAGATACTCTCGACTCTCAGAGAAGACGTTTTCACGCACATTGAAAGTCTTTCTCACTCACAGCTAAATAAGATACCCGTCGGAAAGCTTGTCACAAGAGTTGCAAACGATACTAACGCCATATCTATGACCTGCACGAGTATTCTCGTGGGACTTGTGAAAAATGCCTTCGTTATCGTTGGAATGATCGGAGCTATGCTTTTCGTAAACTATGCTCTGACACTTATGGTCCTCTGCTTTGTTCCCTTCATAATTCTCTTTACACTTATTTTCAGAAAGTTCTCGCGCCGTGCTTACCGCGAGGTAAAGGACAGAACGACCGATATAAACACCTTTCTCTCGGAAAATCTTTCGGGAATTAAAATCACTCAGATATTTAACAGAGAAGCTAAGAAAAAGGCCGAATTCGATCAAAAGAACACGAGCTTCAAAAAGGCACGTGAAAGAGAGATCTTTGTTTTCGCTATATTCCGTCCTATGATATATCTGCTCTACATATCCTCTGTTCTTTGTCTTTTCTACTTTGGAGCAAAGGGATATCTTGACGGCGCAACATTTATGGGCAAGGCAATAACGAGCGGAACGATAGTTACCTTCTATATGTTCATGAACAGCTTCTTCAATCCTATTCAGAACCTTGCCGAGCAGTTCAACAGCATTCAATCGGCATTTGCCTCGGCTGAAAAGATATTCACTATTTTTGATATGAAGCCTGAGATAGTCGATTCGGAAGACACCATAGAGCTTGACAGCATCAAGGGCGAGATAGTATTTGAGAACGTATGGTTTGCTTACGTTGATGAAGAATGGGTACTAAAGGATGTTTCCTTCAAGGTAAATCCCAAAGAGACCGTTGCCTTTGTTGGCTCTACGGGCTCGGGCAAGACCACGATCCTTTCTCTTATCTGCCGTAACTACGATATACAAAAGGGACATATATATATTGACGGCATAGATATAAAGAAAATAAAGATATCCTCCCTTCGTAAGCATTTCGGTCAGATGCTTCAGGACGTATTCCTGTTTGCGGGAACGATAAGAAGCAATATCTCTCTCCGCGACGAATTCAGTGACGAGGAAATAATGGACGTTTGCAGATACGTCAATGCAGATTCCTTTATAAGCAAATACGAAAACGGGCTTGACGAGGTCGTAAGAGAACGAGGAAACAACTTCTCTGCAGGTCAAAGACAGCTTCTCTCATTTGCAAGGACCCTTATTCATAAGCCCGAAGTTATGATCCTTGATGAAGCTACGGCAAATATAGATACCGAGACCGAGATCCTTATTCAGGATTCGCTCAACAAGATGATGAATATCGGCACTATGCTCATAGTAGCTCACAGACTTTCGACCATTCAGCACGCCAATAACATTATCGTGCTCTCGCACGGTGAGATAATTGAACAAGGCAATCACAACGAGCTTCTTAAAAAGCGGGGTAATTATTACAAGCTGTACACCCTTCAATACCGCAAGGAACAGCATCTTAATGCAAAAACTGTATGAAGCTCACACAAATCTTAAAAAGAAAAAACGAAGATATCACCACCTACCGATACAGGCAGATAGATGAAAATAGCGGTGAATGTGTATCAAGTGCTCTTATCTGTCTGCGCGATTCTCAATATGCGGGAAAATATATACCCACATTGACTATTGCCGACGTCTCTACAAAAGAAGATTACCGCCATCAAGGGCTTGTAAGACAGATGATCGAAGCGGCGCATCTGAACGCGCAAGCTCTCGGTGCTTACGTAAGCCTCTTGCACCCCTTCTCTTTTTCCTTTTACAGAAAATTCGGATATGAAAGAGTATCGAATACGATAAAAGTCGAATTCCCTCTTGATTCTCTTGAACATCTTAAAGATTATAAAGAATTACGATTGCTCAGAGAAGCTGACTACAACGATCTTTTATGCCTAATCGAGAAATTTATACAAGGAAGAAATCTTTGCTTCAAGCGTCCCAATATATCGCAGTTTTTAAGAAAAAGAGCGAGTAATTATCTTTACTATAACGGTGACTCTCTTGAAGGATACATCTCGGTAGAGCTTGACAGTATGAACGTTATAATTAAAGAGATGGCTTTTCTCAACCGCGGAGCACTTATTTCTCTACTCTCGTTTCTTAATAAATGGAGAGACGTTGCTGACAAGGTTATTATATGCGATATCGGTCCTATCCCCGAGCTTGATTATATTCTAAAGGATTACACGAGCACCTCTTACACCGTTATTCCCGATCTTTGCGCGCGTGTTCTGGACACGCAAAAAATGCTTCTGGCAAACGAATATCCAAAGGAGCACGGAGTTTTCACCATTAAGGTAAACGATACTCTCGCGAGTGTCAGAGGCGTATTCAGAGTTGAATACGAGAACAAGATCGCCTCGGTAGAAAGGCTTGACAACTCTACAAATTCCGACGCAGAGCTTAGCGTCGAAGCTCTGACAAGGTTAGTATACGGATACGATTCATATACTTCCGAAACACTTTCCTATATGGACGACGTAAAAATACACGGCGACGTTTATGACCTTTTAAGAGCATTCCCTAAAAGAACGTGTGGATTGTTCGAACATTTTTGAAAAAAAGAAATCCCGTTCAGCATTATGAACAAGTCCGTTAAAAACGGACAATAGACAAAAGCCCCCTTGATG
>JAZNES010000242.1:0-2123 GCA_045588755.1 Eubacteriales bacterium
CTACGGAGTGGCGGGCGGAAGCAAGCCTTGGGGACAGCAGGGAAAGGTAAAATTCTTGTGCCCCGCTCCAGGATATGATAGACATTTCGCTATATGTGAATCGATCGGTATCGAGATGATAACCGTAAAGATGACCGAAACGGGTCCCGATATGGATACCGTCGAGGAGCTTGTGGCAAATGATCCTCTTATCAAGGGAATCTGGTGCAATCCTAAGTATTCGAATCCCGACGGATATACCTATTCCGATGAAACCGTAAGAAGACTTGCGACTATGAAGATCGCCGCAGACGATTTCAGGATCTTCTGGGATAACGCGTATTTTATTCATCACCTTTATGAAGATAAAAAAGACGAGCTTCTCAATATATTTGACGAGTGCAAGAAGTACGGAACCGAGGACAGAGTCTTTGTTTTTGCCTCTACCTCGAAGATCTCTTTCCCGGGTGCGGGAGTTGCAGTAATGGCGGCATCTGATAACAACCTTGCTCAGATAAAGCCTATCCTTTCGATACAGACGATAGGACACGATAAGATAAATCAGATAAGACACGCGAGATACTTTGAAAATGCTGAGAAGGTCGAGAGGCATATGTTCCGTCTTGCCGAGCTTATCCGTCCTAAATTTGAGATAGTATTCGAGACCCTCCAAAACGGACTTGCCGAGACTCAGGTAGCAAGATGGACAAAACCCAACGGCGGTTATTTCGTAAGCCTTTACACTTACAACGGCTGTGCTAAGCGAACCTACGAGCTTTGCAAGGAGGCGGGTGTTACCCTCACTAACGTCGGAGCGACCTATCCTTACAGAAAAGATCCCGATGACAGTAATATAAGAATAGCCCCTACTTTCCCTTCGAACGAAGATCTCAAGAAGGCTATGGAGGTTCTCGTCATCTGCGTAAAGATAGCTTCGATTGAAAAGCTTTTAGAGACAAAATAAATAAAATAGAGCGATTCCGATGTTAAAGCATCGGAATTGCTTTTTATAGGGGAAAATATATGAAAATCACGCAAAGGACTCAAAATCCGTATAAGAATACCGATTCTAATAAACGGTATTATACTTATGATTATTATCTGCGCAGTAGATTTGGGGGCAAGTGCGCAAAGATACCGCTTGACGCGGGCTTTACTTGTCCTAATATAGACGGAAGATGTGGGGTAGGCGGTTGTATATATTGTTCAGGGCGGGGGAGCGGAGATTTTGCGCAGCTCCCAAGCATTCCTCTTAAAGAGCAGTATGAGCTTACCCGTAAGGAGCTTTCTTCAAAATGGAGCACAGAGCGCTGTATAGCGTATTTTCAAGCGCATACGAATACTTATGCTCCCTTGGAGGTCTTAAAGGAAAAGTTTGAGCAGGCGCTTTCCTTTGAAGGCGTCGTGGGCTTGAACATCGCCACGCGAGCCGACTGCATAGATGAAGAAATCGCACAGTATCTTGCCGAGCTTGCCGAGAGGACGGTTCTGACTGTGGAGCTTGGTCTTCAAACTGTAAATGACGAGGTGGCGGCATTTATAAACCGAGGACACAGCTTTTCCGAATTTGTAAAGGGATATGAGCTTTTGCGCAGGGCATCAGACAAGATAAATATCTGCGTGCACCTGATATTCGGTCTGCCAGGTGAGGATAGAGAAATGATGCTGACTTCCGTCAAAGAGGTCGCAAGGCTTATGCCCGAACAGGTTAAATTTCACTTGCTTCACGTTCTTAAAAATACAAAGCTGGCAGAGATATATGAAAGCGGAGATTATCGTCCTCTTCAAAAGGAAGAGTACGTAGAGATCGTTGTGTCGGCACTTGAGCTTTTGCCTCCTGAAACGGTAGTCGGCAGAGTCACGGGTGACGGAATGTCAAGTGAGCTTATAGCACCCGAATGGAGCAGAAAAAAGGTGTCGGTGATAAACGATATAGACAAGCTTCTTTTTGAAAGAAATTCTTGGCAGGGGAAAAAGTATTATTGATATAATTAGAACGCTCGAATATATGAATTGGCTCTTTGTTCAATTGCTTTTTATATATTTTTGTTTAGCTATTTGTTGAATGTGACCAAAAATAATGAGTGGTGTTAAAAAAGCTTGACACTAATGCTATAAGAAGGTATAATAAATTAAATGGTATA
>JAZNES010000243.1:0-4346 GCA_045588755.1 Eubacteriales bacterium
CAAACTGGAAGGGTCTTTCCTTTGAAACTCTCGATGCAATTCAGCAGCAGACAGGTGATATGCCTCTCGTTCTTCACGGCGGTACAGGTATTCCCGCAGACATGATAAAGAGAGCTATCTCTCTCGGTGTTGCAAAGATCAACGTAAATACCGAGTGTCAGCTTGCTTTCGCTGCCGCTACCCGTAAGTACTTCGAGGAGGGTAAGGACCTTGTCGGTAAGGGCTTTGACCCCAGAAAGATCAATGCTCCCGGCTTCGAAGCTATCAAGGCTACCGTTAAGGAAAAGATGGAGTTGTTCGGCTCTGTAAACAAGGCGTGATTCTTTGTTATTCTAAACACATTGGGGTGTTGTTGCGTCAGCAGCAGCACCCCTTAAAATTGCTTTCGGAGGAAGATATGGAAAAAATAGAGCTTGTAGCAACTTGTCTTTTCGGGCTTGAAAGGCTTCTTGGAGAGGAGATAGGCAGACTTGGTTATCACAGAATAGATACGATGGACGGCAGAGTTACCTTTGAAGGAGATATTTCCGCAGTTGCCGTCGCTAATATAAATCTACGCTTTGCAGAGCGAGTATTCATAAAGCTTGGAAGCTTCAGAGCAGAGAGCTTTGAGGAGCTTTTCGAAGGCACAAGAGCACTCGATTGGGAGAGATATATAGGCAAAAACGACTCCTTTCCCGTCAAAGGGCACGCGATAAAAAGCAAGCTCTTTTCGCTTCCCGACTGTCAGAGCATTGTCAAAAAGGCAGTCGTTAAAAGACTCGGCGACAAGTACGGAGTCAAGTGGTTTGATGAAACGGGTGTGAAATATCAGATAGAGTTTTTCATATTCAAGGATATTGCGACGCTTATGATAGATACCTCGGGAATTGCCCTTCACAAGAGAGGATACCGTCCCGTAGCGGGAGATGCTCCGATACGTGAGACTCTTGCCGCCGCTATTGCGGCTACCGCGCGTCCGAGAGAGGACGTTCTGCTCTGGGATCCCTTTTGTGGCTCGGGAACTATTGCTATCGAGGCGGCACAGATGCTTGCGGGCATCGCTCCCGGCATTTTGAGGGGATTTGCCGCAGAAAAATTTTCTTGTATCCCAAAAGAAGCTTGGGATAGTGCAAGAGAAGACGCGCGTTCAAGAGTTTTGTCTGAAAGACGCTTTGAGATATTTGCCTCCGACATAGACGAAAACGTACTCGAATATGCCCGTCAGAACGCAAAGAGAGCCTTGGTTGCCGACAATATAAAGTTTTTCGTTAAGGACGCCAGAGAGATAAAGAAGCTCGACAGACGAGGAACTATCGTTTGCAATCCGCCGTACGGAGAGCGTATGCTTGAGATCAAGGACGCCGAAAAGCTCTATCGCGAGATAGGAAAGACATTTGCGCAGCTTGAGCCGTGGCAGATATATATTATAACCTCCTGCGAGAATTTTCAGAGCTTGTACGGAAGAAGAGCTGATAAGGTCAGAAAGCTTTATAACGGTATGATACCCTGCAATCTTTATCAGTATTTTAAGCCCCAAGAGGCGAGAATGCATGATAAAAAATAATATTGTTGCTAAAATCGGAGTTTTATTTGGTCTACCCCCTTGTAAAAAAAACGTATTTTTGGTATAATAACCTATATATAGCTAAAATACCTTTGGTAAATGGTAGGTGAGAGTATTGAAGAGAAATAAAGAACGAACCGATATAGTTGCGCTGCCTGAAAATGATAGCTCTGTAAAGAGTATATCGCGCGAGATATTGCGCGTTGATATGAAGGCGCTCAAGCTCTGTCTTGCTATCCTTTTTGCTCTGGCAAGTGCTATAATGCCTCTGGTCATATATAACGCGGTGCTCTATACGTTCGATATAGACGTATTAGACGACGGAATGATAATTGCGCCCAATTTTGCTTTGATACTTTCGGCATTGGCGTTTATGGCGGTCTTCGTATTCGTTACGCTTCCCGTTATCGCAGGCGTCTATGCTTTTGCTAAAAGGATCGTTAGCGACGAAAAGGCATCGGGCTTTATTGAAATATTCTCGGCTTTTTCAAAGGGTAAGTATTGGAATTCTATTATTCTGAGTTTCGTTATTATTATAAGAGCCTCTATAATAATCCTGCCTTGCGTTGGCGGAATAGTGCTTGTGCCCACTCTTGCTCAGCTGATGTATGCCGCAGATCCGATAATGATAGCCGCAGTCTCGCTTTTCATTATATTTGCTTGCATCGCCGCTTTGGTGGTCGCTGTCTATTTTGCGTCTTTTATTTATTTTGTTCCCGACCTTGTTCTGTCTAAAGGAAGCTTTAAGGGAGTCTTTGCGGCATCTGTCAGACTGTCGGAAGACCATAGAAAAGATATTATGAAAAATATTCTCAGCTTCTGGTGGCTCGTTATCTTGTCGGTCCTTTCCTTGGGAATTTTATTTATCGTTTACGTAGCTCCTTTGATGCTGACGTCATATTTCGTCTTCTGCAAAGAGCTTACAGATAATAACTATTGAAAAAATTACATTGAAGTTGCTACGCGACGGAATGGAGATTGATATGAAAGAAAAATTTTATTTGACTACCGCTATTGCATATGCGTCAAGGAAGCCTCATTTCGGTAATACCTATGAGGTCATTATGGCTGACGCGATCGCGAGATATAAGAGAGAGCAGGGCTTTGACGTTTTCTTCTGTACGGGTACGGACGAGCACGGTCAGAAGATAGAGAACCTTGCAAATGAGGCGGGAATTACTCCCAAGGCTTACGTTGACGGAGTCGCGGGTGAGATAAAGGGAATATGGGATCTTATGAATTCCTCTTATGACCACTTTATCCGTACTACCGATGACTATCACGTAGAGGCTGTCAAGAAGATATTTAACCGTTTTTATAAGAACGGTGACATTTATAAAGGACACTATGAGGGCTGGTACTGTACCCCCTGTGAGTCCTTCTTCACCGATACTCAGGCCGAGGGCGGCAAGTGCCCCGACTGCGGACGTCCTGTTCAGCAAGCGAGAGAGGAAGCCTACTTTTTCAATATGAACAAGTACGTTGACCGTCTTATCAAGCACATCGAGGATAATCCCGAGTTCATTCAGCCCGAATCGCGTAAAAAGGAAATGGTAAACAACTTTCTTAAGGCGGGACTTCAGGACCTTTGCGTTTCGAGAACCTCTTTCAAATGGGGAATTGAGGTCGAATTCGATCAAAAACACGTTACTTACGTTTGGCTTGACGCGCTTTCAAACTATATCACAGCTCTCGGATACGATCCCGATAAGAGCTATGAGGAGCAGTCTGAGAAATTCAAGAAATATTGGCCCTGCGATATCCACGTTATAGGAAAGGATATCTTGCGTTTCCATACTATTTATTGGCCGATATTCCTTATGGCGCTCGATCTGCCCCTTCCCAAGAAGGTCTTTGGACACCCTTGGTTCAATTTCGGGCTTGATAAGATGTCAAAATCTAAGGGCAACGTTATCTATGCCGATAAGCTTGCAGAGCATTTCGGTGTTGACGGCGTTAGATATTACGCTCTTTCCGAGATGCCCTATAATTCTGACGGCTCTATCACCTACGACGCCGTTATAAACCGCTTTAATACCGACCTTGTAAACAATCTCGGAAACCTCGTTAAGCGTACCTTCGATATGGACAAAAAGTATTTTGGCAAGGTCGTGCCTTCCCCTGCAATCAAAGACGCGCTTGATGAAGAGCTTGTTGCAGCTTGTGCCGAGGCATATCGCGGACTTGTGTCAAATATGGACGAGTATAAGATATCCGACGCGCTTGAATGTGTCTTTACGATGCTTCGCAGAGCTAACAAATATATAGATGAAACGACTCCTTGGACACTTGCCAAGAACGAGGCTGACAGAGACAGACTTGCGACGGTAATATATAATCTTCTTGAGGTTATCCGTTGGGGTGCTGTAATGCTCAAGCCCTTTACTCCCGCAACCTCCGATGCTATACTTTCCGATCTTGGAACAGCTCACACCTCTTATGATACGATAGGCTCAGCTGACAAGTTCGGCGGTCTTGAGAAGGGAATAGAGCTTGCCGATTCAAGAGTCCTTTTCGCGAGAATCGATGAGGAGAAGAAGCTTGCAGAGCTTCAGAAGGAGCTTGAGGAGCAGCAGGCTGTAGCACAGGCGGCAGAGCAGACTGTTGAGAAGCCCGAGGGCTGTGCCGTTATAGGAATCGAAGATTTTATGAACGTTGAGCTTCGCACGGCTAAAGTCATTGAGTGCGAAAAGGTGCCCAAGGCAAAGAAGCTTCTCAAATTGCAGATAGACCTTGGATACGAGAAGCGTCAGGTCGTTTCGGGTATCGCCAAATGGTATGCTCCCGAGGACCTTGTGGG
>JAZNES010000244.1:0-2534 GCA_045588755.1 Eubacteriales bacterium
CGGAACTGGTACAGGAGCAACTCCAGTTATAGCTGACATTTCAAAGGGAATGGGAATATTAACAGTTGCAGTTGTAACAAAACCTTTCCCATTTGAAGGAAAGAGAAGAATGGATCAGGCTGTTCAGGGTATTGCTGAGCTCAGCCAGTACGTCGACTCTATCGTAGTTATTCCTAACGAAAGACTCAGACAGGTCTCCGATACGAGAATAACTCTCTTTAACGCATTTGAGGCGGCTGATGACGTTCTTCGTCGCGGTGTTCAGAGTATTTCCGATCTCATTAATGTTCCCGGTATGATAAACCTTGACTTTGCAGACGTAACCTCTGTAATGGCACATTCTGGATATGCTCATATGGGCGTAGGTAGCGCAACGGGTAAGGATAAGGCAGAGACTGCTGCTAAGGCTGCTATCTCGAGTCCTCTTCTTGAGACCTCTATCAAGGGTGCTACAGGTATCGTTATCAGCTTCTCGGCTTCGCCCGATATCGGACTTGAGGACGTAGACGTTGCTGCTACTATGATAGCAGAGGAGTGTAACCCCGATGCAAGCATTATTTGGGGCGTTTCCTTCGATCCCGAGCTTGAGGACGAGCTTCGTATTACTCTTCTTGCTACAGGATTTGAAAAGAAGCCCGAGGACTATGCTCGCGAGGCTGAGACTTATTCTAAGAAGACGGCACAAACCGTTGAGGGTGATAAGGTAGAGACCAAGGAGACTCAGAAAAAGTCGTCTAATGATGATGATTTCTTGGATATGTTCTTCTAAGATAAGTAAGGTACATATAAAAAGTATTCAGCCGAATTGACGCGGCTGAATACTTTTTTGCGTTTTATTATATAATTTGCGAGTTTGTTTATAATTCGTTCAAAAATTAAGTATATAATAAAGTATAGATACTAAAGCAAAGGAGTTGTTGGCGATGTCCGATATATCAAAAAACAAGATCGATAATAGAATAATGACCTATACCGTCGGCGCGCTCGTTTTCGCTCTGATCGCAGTTGCCCTGAAGACAGTGCTTATGCTTTCTTCATTTGACGAGGCGATAGGCTACTATGATAAAAGCTTTGCTGTTTCTTTGTTGAACGGGCTGTATATTGCCGTCGGCATTTTCCTTTTTTCTTCATTGAAGGTAATAGATCCCGCGGTGGACTTTGAGGATAGCAAAAAAACGAACGTCTGTACAATGATATTCAGCTCACTCGCGATGCTTGCTTTTTTCTTTGGATTTTTGCTTGTTGACGACCTTTTTGGCGGCACTCTTGCAATTATTATCAAATGGTCTTCTTTTGCTTCGGCACTCTTCTTTGCACTTAACAGCTTTTTGTACGGCAAGAGAAGGGAGATGCAGGCATTTCTTGGCTTTGGCATTATTGTTTGGGGTGTTTGTATAGTTTTATCCACCTATTTTGATGCATCAACTCCGCTCAACGGCCCTGAAAAGATCGATCTTCACTTGGCACTGGCTTCGATATTGTTTTTTATTCTTAATGAGCTTCGCACGCTTGTGGGGCAGATGAAGAAGGGGCTTTATATTTCATCGGTAACACTTGCGATATTCTTTGGCTTTGCATACTCGTTGCCCTCAATAATTTACAGTGTGTCAAGGGTCGGATCTGGTAACGGTGTTTTTTCATGGGATATCGTTATCCTTGCATTTTCCGCATATTGTGCTTGTCGCCTTGTGTCGATTGTGTTTTTCGCAAGCAGACCGAACAAGAGCGACGTGATAGAAAATAATGATACGGAGCAGAATATATGAGTGCTGACGTAAGAATATTGTGGATACACAAAAAGATAGCTACGAACTGTTATCCTAACTCATCTCACGTAGTTGAAAAATTTAATATTTCTCAAAGGCAGGCGCAAAGAGATATAGATTCCCTTAAAAGTGAGTACGGCGCGCCTATAAAGTATTCGTCTGCCAGAAGGGGATATTATTATACCGAGCCCTTTGAGCTTCCGAGCGCAGAGATAGAGGATACCGAAAGAGAGTATATCGACATCGTTGTCGGTGTTGAAGATAACTTTAGGGATTCAAGCGACCAATTGCAGCTTCGCGTGCCTTATACGGCAGAGCTTTACATAAAGGACAAGCTTACCGTAATGAATCTTCGCCGTTTTATTGTAAAACGCGAGAGCAAGGATATCTACAGCTGCGAGTTCTATAACGTAGATAGCTTTGTCGGACTGCTTTTCCTCTCGGACGCCGATATAAAGATACTTAAGCCCGAATGGCTCCGCGATAAAATGTTAGACCTTGCTAAAAAGGTAATAAAAAATAATGAAAATTAAATAAGGACGAGCTTTGTGCTCCTTCTCATAAGGATGTTTACCGTAGGGGCGACCATTGGTCGCCCGCGGGCGTTCGATGAACGCCCCTACAAACAAATTTCGGCAGAGATATTGTCCTCTCTGCGGATTTTGTGTTATAATGGGGTCGTATCGTAGGGCGGGGCTTTCTCCCACCGTGATGCCGCATTACACCGAGAAGGCGGCGGGAGTAACCCCCCGCCCTACAATAAAGGGG
>JAZNES010000245.1:0-5048 GCA_045588755.1 Eubacteriales bacterium
CCTTCAAAAAACTTTTACCAATTTGGCAAAAGTTTTTGTGACGTCCTCACTTCGAATACCGTTCACCTCATTTGTTTATGCCCGCCCGAGGCTTGGAGCCCGAGTGCTCGCAGCGCGAGATGAAGCGAGGGCGAAAAGGGAGGAGAAATTATTTCGACGAGCGGGGGAAGAACGGAGCAAGGGTTGCGGGAGCAAGACCAAATGTAAGGAAAGTTTTTGGAAAGCGTGAAAACCTTTTTCCAAAAAGGTTTTCACAATAATCCTAACGCAATCTAACTCACCTATAAATCCCAATTTATGAAACAAATATCCACCCGCATGGCGGGTGGATATTTGTTATTGAATATTGAAGAGGCTGTAAATGCAAGGAGCTATTTTAGGCAGATCCTGCAGAGCCTTATTTTCCCTTGCGCGATCAATCGGAATCGCGATAGTACAGCGAAGCATAACGGTATTTATATTTTCCGTGCTTTTTATAGGAATAAGCCGTGCGCTTGAAATTCACGTCGTTCACTATCGTGCCGCAGATCTTTGCACCCGCGCCGCGCAATACCTCTTCGGCATTTTTAGCCTCGTTGAAAAGAGTTCTTTCGGCGCGAACGAGAAGTGCGAAGGAATCAACGACGGGCGCGATGATCTGCGCGTCGGCGACCGCATTAACGGGCGGTACGTCAAAGAATATATAATCGTAATCCTTTTTGAGCTCGTTTATCGTATTCTTAAAGACCTCGGAGGACAAAAGCTCGGAGGGGTTCGGAGGAATATCTCCCGCTGTGATAAAGGAGAGCGGAATATCCTCTAAGGAATGTATATAACACTCGTCAACACCTGTGAGCAGATTGCTAAGTCCATTCTTGGGACTTACGTCAAAGAGCTTACAAATACTCGGACGGCGCATATCGCAGTCTATGAGCAACACCTTCTTGTCGAGCATAGCAAAGCTTATTGCCGTATTAACCACGGTGATAGATTTGCCCTCCGAAGGATTGGGGCTCGTAACAGCGAAGGTCTTGCAGCTATCGTCAGTGCCCGAAGCTATACTGAAGAGCAGCTTTGTTCTAAGACTTACGTAAGCCTCTTTTACGGCATACGGAGAATCGGTATTAAGAATAAGCTTTCTGTCAGCGCGCAAGGTCGGGCAGGGTGATTTCTTTTTTATCTTATTAAATGCCATTTTCATAACCTTTCTTTAATCACTCAAAATAATATTTCCGTCAAGAAACAAAGATATTATTTTTTGTCCTTTTTGCCGATCTCAAGCTTTTTGGGAGAAGCTACTCGCCAAGGCTTGATCTCCTTTTCCTCGGAAGCTACCATAGAGGGCAATATTCCGACGACGGGAAGATCGGATACCTTTTCGATATCCTCGGGCTCGTGAATGGTGAAATCAAAAGACATTTTGAAAACAAACACTATTACCGCTACCAGAGCGCCTACGAAGAAAGCAACAAGGCTGTTCTTTATAACGCTCGGACCTACGGGCTCGTAATCTACCTTTGCGTAATCGAGGTTTTCAACTCCGCCCACGGGGAATTTGCTTTCGAGAATATCGGGAGCGATATCGGCAAACACGTTAGCAATATCCTTTGAAAGTACGGGGTCTGTCGTCGTGATCGTTATCTTAAGGATCTGCGTATCGTTAAGTGTAGTTATAGACATGGATTCGAGCAGCTCCTTTGGAGACAGCTCAAGATCTGCGTAGTTTGGCTCCTGAGTAAGTCTTCCTATTACCGAGGTAAGCATAGTGTCGCTCTCAAGGATAAGACTGTAGGTCTTCGCAAGACTTTCCGACGCCGTAATATCTCCGCTCGAAACGCCTTCGTTGTTAGAAACGGCCTTGTTGAAGACAGGCATTGTAACGTAGGACTCGTAGGTCGGCTCTATCGCCACCTTTGAGTATACTCCTACCGCCGCGGCGCACAGTATTGCCACAAGAAGTATCCACACGATCTTAGATGCCAATAATTTGAAAACGTCAAACGCCGAAAATGTTTTTTCAAAGTTAGACGTTGTTTTTTCTTGATACATTTTACGACCTTCCTTTCTGGTCAAGATAGAAAACACAGTATATGATTATACCATGTTTTTTTATTCAAGTCAATAATTTTCTCGTTATTTCCTTATAATTGACGGAATTTACGTCATTTTCGGCATATTCCGCAACGGCAAGAGCCATCGAATAAAAGAGCACGGGCCCGACGTTGAAAAAGTGACAGTCGAGCAAGCTCATACAGAGCAAAACGAAAATATAAAGGCCTATATAAGTATTTTCGACGGTGCGTCTTTTAACAAACAGGCGGATCGTCTGATATCGGTGATAGGAGTAGGCAAGAAGTCCCACGATACCGCAGGAGGCGAGAAGCTGAATGACGGTGTTATGCCAACGGGGCGGAAAGAAGCTGCTGAAGCTCTCGACTATCGAGAAATCATACAGATCGTAGTCGTGGCAGTAAAATCCCTGCCCTATCACGGGGTTTTTCAAGAAGGTCTCGATTCCCTCCTTGTAAATATCGAATCTGCCCGAATCGTTGAATACAAGATCGCCGTCAACGATATCGGCAATAGAGGGTACGTTCTTGAAAATATCCATCACCTTATCCCAGAACACCGCGACTCCCACCGAAAAGATCGCAGCAAGCAGAGCCGAGGCTATGCCGAATTCCTTTTTGTTTTCTGTCTTTACAAAGGTATAGACATACGAGATGATCGTCACAAGTGCCGCAAAGAGCATAGAGCTTCTCGAGCAACTGAGGACAACTCCGAGCGCGAGAATGAGTGCTAAGATAAGATATACCGAATTATGCTTTTTCTTGCACGCAAAATAAAACGCAAAAGGAATGGCGGTAGCGATGATCGCTCCTATATTGTTGTACATTCCCCAGCCTGTATATATCCTTTCTCGGTCTACCGCGCCGCCCGACAGAATGTCATTTGTAAGATAGAGCCAGCCAAGCTCGGCGAGGACCACCAAGCCCACGACAAGTCCTGCGCACGCAAAATAATCAATATTGAATTTTTCCCATTTGACCGTTGCCGAAAAAACAAAGTAGAGCAAGAATATACCCGCCAGCTGTATGAGCGCAAAAACGATATTTCTCTGCGCGTACTCGGCGTAAAACTTGCTTCCTATTCCCGAAATAAGATAGACAGCTCCAAGAGCGAGCATTCCGCTAAGCAGGGTCCTGCGCTTTCCAAAAAGCTTTCTCCAGCCGATATCGACGTCAAGCGTTATCCTTGCAGCCAAGGCAATGACCGCTATTACCGCAAGGCAGATCATAAAGCTTCCCGACGCGCCGTAAAAGAGCCCTCCCTCTGTCCGTCCGGGGTTGTTCGCCGCAGAGGCGGTAACATAGCACAGCATAAAGAGAGGCATAATAGGCGTAAGATCGTCGCAAAATGCAATCACCCAGAGCGCATAGATCACCACAAGGCTGTAAAAAGCGAGCTCCTTTGAAAAGACGAACGCCGCCAGTGTGAGTATTCCAAAAATCACGATGATCAAAGGAGAATATAAGAATTTATTGATCTTTTTCATAGCGCGCGACTCTCTGAGCGCGCGGTACATATCTCCCAAGGCTTTTAGGTTTGTCACTTCATTTTCCTCAACAATACTTCTTTAATAAATTTTTTCGGTAAAGAAATTGTAAAAGCTTCTTAAATTCATTATATCACACAAACGCTTCCCTTTCAAGAAAAATATTTCAAAGAAAAAACCGCTTTTTGTCAATGCAAAGCCCGCCCTGCCTCAAATATTGACAATCACTCAAAGAATGTGATATAATAAAAAACAAGAAAAGACCGCAAAGGGAGAGCTAAAATTATGGCACTGTTCAAAGGAAAGATACGCGGCACCGAGCAGACTCCGCCCACAGATAGCTGTGGCGCAAATGAGCTCGACGCGATTCAAAAGGATATCATATATAAAAGCGCCTCCGCCTCGATGAAGTTCGATCTGCTATCAGACCTCGAGTCTGCCATAAAGAAATTCCGACAGATCCCCGAATGGAGAGATTCGGAAGGAAAAATAAGGGAGTGCGAGGAGCGCATCAAATATCTTGAAGAACGTACGAGAAAGCGCAAGAAGATAAAGCTTATCGTGCTTCTTGCGCTTTTTGTGATCATATCCGCCAACACCGTCTTCAAATTAATTATCGAGCCGAACAATAAATACAACGACGCGTTGGCTCAAAAGGAGGCGGGAAATATCGTGGAGGCTTACGAGGCATTGCTCGACCTTAACGGCTATAAGGACAGCGCAGAGCAGGCAGAGGCATTCTATGACGAATATAAATTTGAAAAGCTCAAAACGGCAAAGCTCGGAGATCACGTCAGATTCGGAAGATACGAGCAGGACGGCGATATAACCAACGGAAAAGAAAAGATCGAGTGGCTCGTGCTCGAAATAAAGGACGGAAAAGCTCTCATTATCAGCAAATACCTCCTCGATTGCAGAGAATACGACACAGGCGACGTCGGCATCAACTGGGGATCCTCCTCGGTGCGCGCGTGGCTGAATAATGAATTCTTAAGCTCGGCTTTCTCAGAGGAGGAGCTCTCAAGAATACTCGTCACAGAGATCTCCGCCGACCCAAATCCCACTCATAAAGCAGACCAAGGAGACGCGACCGAGGACCGTATCTTCTTGTTGAGTGTAGCCGAGGCCAACAAATATTTTCCCTCTAATATGGCAAGACGCTGCAAGGCTACCGCTTATACCCGAGCTAAAGGCGTGGAGGTCATCGAATCGTGCGGCGATTGGTGGCTGCGAACGATAGGAATAAACGGAGAAAGAGCGGCAGTCGTCAGCCTTTACGGCTCTATTCTGGATTTCGGCTATAACTTCAATAATCCAAACTATGCCATTCGCCCTGCTCTTTGGATAGACCTCGGTAACTGAAAAATATAAATATCATTTACAACAAAAACGCAGACCGCTTAGCGTGATGTCTTTAACGGAGAGATCACAACAACAAACGCACCGCTGAAGTAAATGGCGGTGCGTTTCCTATTGCAGAAGAAATATTCGTAGGGCGGGGGCTTGCTCCCGC
>JAZNES010000246.1:0-2687 GCA_045588755.1 Eubacteriales bacterium
CTTCTTGCGGCAAGCGGAAAGGTTTATCTTGGTTGTAATATCGAGAATTCCGCATATTCCGCAACGATATGTGCGGAGCGTGTAGCTTTTTCAAAAGCGATAAGCGAAGGGGAAAGAGAATTTGTCGCAATTGCCGTTGTAGGAGGAAAAGATGATACCTCAACTCCGTGTTATCCTTGTGGTGTTTGCAGACAGTTTATTGCCGAATTTTGCAATTCTGATTTTAAGCTTTATTTCTGTAACGGAAATGATGTTCTGGAATATGGATATGACGAAATATTGCCCCACAGATTTTCTCTGTGAGGCAATATTTTTTTAGTGGATACCTTTAGAAAAAGCTATTTTAATCTTACGCATATCGCGGTTATATCATCTCCGGGGAATGAGCCATAGCTTTCTTTTGCAAGCTTGATTATTTTTTCGCATATTCTACCGGGTTCCAATCCGTAAAAATTCCTCTCTTCAAGCCATTGGTCGCCGTTGTTCAAAGCTCCGTCAGAGAGCATAATAAGGTAATCATTCTTTTTTAATCGGCCCGACAGTTCCTGAAAGCGTATTTCGTTGAGTATTCCGATAGGAAAGGTCATAGCGTTAAGTTTTCTTACTCTGTTTTCTGAAACGACATAGCTTGCAGCTGCCCCTGCTTTCCCTAAGGTAATGGAACCGTCCTCGGTGTTTATACGGCAAATATCAGCAGTAGCAAAGGTTTCCTCTCCGCCTTTTAATTTAAGAGCTGTATTCGCAAGCTTTACGCTTGTTGTAAAAGAAAAGCCGTTTGATAAAAAGCGCTTTAGTAAACCGCAGGTCATCTTGCTATCTATTGAAGCCAGCTTTCCGGAGCCCATACCATCGCTTATTATAAGATAGAGGTACTTTCCTTTTGTAAAATACTCGTAGCTATCTCCCGAATGTATTTCGCGTTCGTTTTTTAATTGTAAAGCGGATATTTCTATACGCTCGCCTATATCATATACTTCCTCGCTCTCATCATTTTCAAGTGTAAGTTCGTTGGATATTTCGGTTAAAACATCAGATACAATCTTGTAGCTATCGGTTGACAATGCGCGTATATCCTTTGAATCATCAGTGCGTTCCGAACCTTTGCTTACATACTCTTCTATCTTGGCTCTCATATCAGAGTGATGAGCACATCTCGGTAAGGAGTGCTTAACTTCCGAGTCGTATATCAGATCAGATGCGACGTTATGGATTGCTGACGAAACTTCCTCATTTTTTATTCCGCAGCAGAATTTTGAAAGCTCACATCCTCTGCAAAGACTATCTCTGATATGCGATACGCATCCTTCCGGAGTAATGGAAAGCTCCTTACTGATTGCCTCGGAAACCTCAGAAATACTATTACTTAAAAAGCGAAAAAGTGAAGCGGTTTCCTTTATTTTATCGGATGCATGTTTATAGGTATCCTCTTTTTCTTTATGCTTTATAAGTTGCGCTTTTTGTAAGAAAGAGGTGGGTATAAGTACCGTGAGTAATGAGCTTAGAAGAGTCTCTATCATTTGCGGGATTAAATCTACTATTGGTGAGAAGATAAGGTTTGTTGCAAATTTAAGACTTATAAAGCAGGCAAGAAAAGGTAATTTACCGAGAGGTAAAGCAATTTTTGAAATTATGATACATACGGGTAATATGAAAATAGGGAACGGAGAGAGAACTCCCAGAGACCACACTGCTCCGAAAAATAAAGCAGTGCCGAAAGACTCGGCTTTATTGAGCCTTATTGCAAAATAGAGTGATGCGACGGTGCTGACGGTTGCAAGGAGATTTATACCTAATATACTTACTCTGCCTAAAGGGAGAAGGAGAAGAAATATGCCTGCGGCAAATCCCGTGAGTTTCAGGGGAGGTTGATTCCAAAGGGGCTTTCCGTAGCTTCTTATTATAGACTTGAAAGGAATAGCAGCAGCTGAAGCTATGGCTGAAACGGCGAGCCAGTAAAGAGTATGCGGAATGTTTGAGGAGGAGATATCTCCGCAAAGTATACCGGTGATACAAAGCGACATTATGATGCTCATCGGAGCGATGTATATGTCCGAAGCTGTGCGTCCGTCTTTTTTGAAAAGAATGCGGAAAAGCATTACCGCAGTTAGGGCTGATACAGCGGCGGCAGAGTCATAAAAAGAGTTTATAAGATACGAGAAGAATGCTCCCAGATATCCGAGGACTACGTAATTTTGAGGCAATACAGCTACAGTGGCAACCGCAAAGGCGGATACACCTATAGGGTTTATGGGTAGGGCGGTGATATAACCGAACAGTATTACCAAAATACTTTTTACACACCTTAGTGCAAGTATCTTATCCGTATTTAATCTGAGTGTTTTTCTTTTTGATCTGATAACCGAGTTTTCCATTCGACCTCATTCCTTTCGGAGGATATTTTACCGCTTGTCCCGTGAATAGTGTGTCGTAAAAAAGAAATAGAAAGTTACAAATTGTGTTTTAACCCCTTTCTTTTTTCCATATAATGTGGTATAATCCTTACAGTTGAGCAGATTCGACAAAAAGGAGGGTGTCCGATGAATATCGAGGTAATAATTCTGCTTATTATTTCCTGTCTTACACTTGTTGTTTCGAGTGCAGCGCTTGTATTTGCGGTTAATGCATCAAAGAATAACGGAGCGAAGAGTGAGCTTAAAAGGGAAATAATAGATGAACTCAGGACTACG
>JAZNES010000247.1:0-3094 GCA_045588755.1 Eubacteriales bacterium
ACCGCAAAGCCGTTCTTAATAATCGACGTAAGCTCCTTGTCAAGTCTTTGCTCAACTATTTCGGGGAGAGGATCTCCGTACATAGATTTTGCTCGCTCGTAGCAAATTCTCGTAAGATCCTCCTCAGCACCTTCCATTCCAGGGGTAAAGGTACCCTTTGGGAAAGGACGAATGTCACTCTCGATCATATCGTTGATCATATTTGTATTTGTTACAACGACCTCATATGCCTTTTTCTCGCCAAGATAGGAAAATTCTTCAAGCATCTCCTCAGTAGTGCGATAATAAAGATGTGATTCGGAATCGTAATCCTTGAACTTCTGGCCCGCAAGCAATATTTTGCGGTACAGCTCGTCCTCATCGTTAAGAAAATGAGCGTCACAGGTTGCAACTACAGGTTTGTTATATTTCTCGCCCAGCTCCACGATCTTGCGGTTCAAATTGCGCAGATCCTCCTCGTCACGCACCCTTTCCTCTCTTATAAGGAAACTATTGTTAGATATAGGCTGGATCTCAAGATAATCGTAGAAGTTGACTATCTCCTCGATCTCTGCCTCGGGGCGATTTTCAAGGATCGCGGTAAATAACTCTCCCGCTTCACAAGCAGAGCCGATTATAAGTCCCTCTCGGTGCTTTTCAAGCTCTGTTTTAGGTATACGCGGGTGTCTCTTGTAATACTTAAGAAAACCAAAGGAAATAAGCTTGTAAAGGTTCTTTAAGCCTATCTTATTTTTGACAAGAATAATCTGATGGTAAGGCTTAAGATTAAGCGGATTAGAGTTTGCGCTCATATCACGCTTAAGCTGTTCAAAGCTCTTGATATCCTGCTCACGCATTGAGGATATCATCTTGAAATATATAGCCGCCAACATCGCCGCATCATCACATGCTCTATGGTGGTTGAAATCACCAAGCCCATAATGCTCCGCCAGAACGTCAAGCTTGTGCTTCTTAAGATCGGGATTTATGTATCTTGAAAGCGCAACGGTATCAAGATACGGATTTTTGAATTCAAATCCGCACTGCTCCGCAGCATAACGTATAAAGCCCATATCAAAGCTTGCGTTATGCGCAACCATAAGCGTTTTCTTGTCGGTATTGCTGTCTCCTATAAAATCAAAGAAAGACGTCAAGGCATCTTTGATAAGTGGAGCATCGGCAACCATTTCGTCGGTAATACCGGTAAGATCCACGATTTCCTGCGGAATAGCAATTTCAGGATTTACGAAGGTATTAAATGAATCTATAACCTCTCCGTTTTTAATTTTAACTGCACCGATTTCTGTAATTTTGCAGTTTTTTACCGAAAGACCTGTGGTCTCAATATCGAAAACTATTGTTTCAGCGTCATAATCTTCGTTATAGTTGCCGTAAAGGGCGCCTGCGGTATCGTTGACAAAATATGCTTCAACACCGTAAATTACCTTTTGTCCAATCTTCTCGGATGCGAGCATAGCTTGCTGATAGCCCTGAACCGTTCCATGGTCGGTTATAGCAACCGCGGGATGTCCCCACGCGTTTGCCTGTTTAACGGCAACGTCAGGCGGTATGAGCGCATCCATATGGGACATCTGCGTGTGAAGATGCAGCTCAACACGTTTAACGGGAGCATTATCTACTCGCGAAAGTTTCTTTATCTTTGCTATATTATTAAAGAAGAACTGAAAGTCCGTGCCCTCTGTCCTATCCTTGCGTGTTTCCTTTTTCGCATAACCCTTGAGCGCCAAAACAGCGCCGTTTTTCACGTTTGCGGAAATTTCATCGGCATCCTCAATTGTTGCAAAGCACTTTACTTCAACAGAGGAGTTCCCATCGCTGATGGAAAACGAAATGTTCATCTTATCACCCGAACGGCTGGGCTCCTGTGTATAATCAAACACGGTTCCCACAATAACCACATTTCTCTGAGGTCTGTTGATATCCGAAATAGAAATTGGCGTTATCTCAAACGGCTCACCGTACACGTATTCGGGGGAGGAAACATCAAATTTTCCCTTTCCAATTTGGCACACTCCATTCTCAACGGTAGCCACCGCGTTCTCATCAAACAAGGTAGTCTTTCTCGGAAGCATATTCGCTTCTTCATCCGATGGCGGTGTAGAGGTCAGTCTTTGAGCCATTCTCGCCTCGTATGCTTTGGCTTCCTCTGCCATTCTCCTGTCAAAATCCTCGATATACTTTTCAAGCGAATTATTGCTTGCCAAAAAAATCTCGTCATTAGTATGTACGATATTAACCTTGACGTTAAGTCCGAATTCCGACATTATGATTCCCTGCATAACCGAAGGGGTTCTTCCGTCATAAAGCAGTTTGACCCCGTTCTCCGAAAATGGGATCTCTACGTTAAGGGTATTATTTTCAAGATTAAACCTATATTTATTAAAAAAGCCCATAGCGACAACGCCGATCCTCTCGGTTTCCTTGAGAAGTTCGGGTACGTAATCGCTATCAAAAAGTGACGCAGAATAATGAGGCATTATCTTCACCCAGGCAAGCTGATATACTTTTGCTATGTCTGCCTCTATTCGATAGAGCGTATCTTTGTCAACAAGCATGGGAAAATCAGCCGACACTTGCAGAATTCTGTTTGCTTTGTCGGCCTGTAATTTTATATTCTGAGCGCGGTTAAGTATTGCTTCTCCGCGCTCATCGGCTTTATATTTTTCAAAAATCTGTAAAAATGTTTTTGCCATTTTACGAAAACTTTTCTTCCTTAATTTTTTTGATTTCTCTTATAAGTGTAGGGATTATTTCATCTTCATTTATCTTGCCCATAGGTTGTCCGTGGGCAAAAAGCAGAGCCTCGCCTCGTCCTCCGGCAATTCCTATATCAGCTTCGTGAGCCTCCCCAGGACCATTTACTATACAACCCATAAGAGCAACGGTAATCGGGATACCATCGAGCTTTTCGGCAGTTATTGCTTCCTCAAAACGCTCGGAGAGAGATATGAGATCTATCTTGGTTCTTCCGCAAGTAGGACAGCTTACGATATTCATTCCGCACTGTCCTTCAATATTAAGCGCGTTAAGAAGATTTTTTGCCGCGCCCACCTCACTGACGGGATCAGCGGTCAGAGAAACACGAAGTGTATCT
>JAZNES010000248.1:0-3509 GCA_045588755.1 Eubacteriales bacterium
ATATATACGTGAGTACGACGCCTCAAGCGGTATTCTTACTCCGCAGGAGATATACTCAGCTTGCCTGCCCTCGGTAGTTTCGATATTTGCGCAGACAGCCAGCGCAGAAGGTATAGGCTCGGGATTTGTTTACAGCTCTGACGGTTATATCGCGACTGCTCATCACGTTATTGACAAAATGGAGCATATAACTGTGCTTCTCTCAAACGGCAAAGAGTATACGGCAAAGGTCGTTGCAAGCGACGAAATGACCGACATTGCTATGCTCAAGATCGAGGCGAGCGGACTATCTCCCGTAAAATTCGGCTCATCGGAAAGGCTTCTCGTAGGCGAGGAGGTCATTGCCATCGGCACTCCCGCCTCTCTTGAATTTGTCGGAACTATGACTCGCGGCGATATTTCCTATAACAACAGGACGGTATACGTTACGAACGAAAAGGACGGCACTCTTCAAAAGAAAATGACGCTCATACAAACGAGCGCGGCACTAAATCCCGGTAATTCGGGCGGACCGCTTTTTGATTCGTACGGACAGATAGTCGGTATAGTCACTATGAAGCTCGGACAAGGCTTTGACGGCATAGGATTTGCCATTCCCTCGGACAGCGCAAAGCCTATACTTGAAGATATGAAAAACGGAATCGAGATAACCGACCAAAAAAGACGCTCTATCGCTCAAAGGGCCGCAAAATTAGGAGTTCTCGGAGAAAATTATGCCAAAAACGATGTCTATGGCGTAAGGATCGCAGAATTTTCCGAAAGCTCCGATGCCGCCAAAAAATTGCGAAAAGATGATATTATTATCTCTGTAAACGATAAGGTCATACCCGACACCCGTTCTCTTGTCAAGGAAATAAGCAAGTATTCAGAGGGGCAAAAGGTAAACGTCACAGTCTACCGTGCGGGACAAAGGCTCACATTTGAAGTGATCTTAATAAGTTAAAAGATCCCTGACGGAATTCTCCGTCAGGGATCTTTTCAGTTTATCTTTTTGAGTTTAGCATAAGTAGCCATAAGCTTTTTAGTTCCAACCTTTTCAAAGCTTATCTCATACAATACGTCTGCTCCCATAGGCTTTACCGAGAGTATCTCACCGACACCAAAGGTCATATGCGACACTAAGTCGCCCTCACGAAAGAGAGGCGCTTTTTCTTTTTTATCATTATTGAAGAGCGACTTTCCTATAGTCACCTTGTCGCCAACAGAAGCATTGAACGTTCTGTCAGTACCGACCTGAACGCGTCCGACACCGCCGCTAAATCCACCGTAAGTGTCGACTCTTCGGGGAGGCGTATCCTTCTTCAGAAATGCATCCGGGATCTCGCCGACAAATCTTGAAAGCGGGTTGTAAGAGGTCCTTCCGTAAAGCATTCTGTTCTTGGTATGTAAAATATAGAGTTCTTTCTTAGCTCTCGTGATAGCCACGTAAGCAAGCCTTCGCTCCTCCTCCATCTCGGCATCTGACGAGGTTATGGTCTGCATACCCGGGAAAACTCCCTCCTCCATTCCCGGAATAAATACGACGTCAAATTCCAGTCCTTTTGCCGAATGTATCGTCATCATCACGCAGGCATCTGCGCTGTCATCGTATTTATCGACCTCGGCAACGAGCATCATCTCCTCAAGGAAACCGCCAAGAGTCGGCTCTTCTGCGTTATTCTGATATTCGATGATACCCGAAATAAACTCGTCGAGGTTCTCAAGTCTTTCCTTTTCCTCTTCACCCGCATCTATGAGCATCTGACGGTATCCCGACATATCGAGTACCTGTCTTACGAATGCGTCGAGCGGACAGCCGTCATTCAGTATCTTAGTAAGACGGTTTATGAGATCGGCAAATGACAAGAGTATCTGATGATACCTTGCAAGAGCAATATATTTATCGGCATTCTCTATGACTTCAAATAATGAACAGCCCTGCTCCGCGGCAATAGCTCTTATCGCCTCTATCGCCTTGTCGCCTATTTTTCTTTTAGGCTCGTTTATTATCCTAAGCAATCTTTCTGCGTCGCTGTGGTTATTTATAAGCTGCAAGTACGCGATTATATCCCTTATTTCCTTACGGTCGTTAAATCGCATACCGCCAAGCACTCTGTAGGGCATTCCGCTTCTTGCAAAAGCGCGCTCGATAGCGTTGAGCTGAGCATTGACTCGGTAAAGCACCGCAAAATCACGGTAACAGTTCTTACCGCTTGCCACCGCGCGATTTATCGTATCGATTATGTATACCGCCTCTGCGTTCTGGTCGTCGCATTGGTGAAGTCTTATCTTCTCCCCTTCTCCCTGTGCTGTCCAGAGAGATTTTCCCTTCCTCATTCTGTTCTTGTTTATAACGGCATTAGCGGCATCAAGAATATTCTGAGTTGAACGGTAGTTCTGTTCGAGCTTTATGACCTTTGCGTCCTTGTATTTTTTATCGAAGGAAAGAATATTTTCAATAGTCGCTCCCCTGAATTTATAAATACTCTGGTCGTCGTCACCTACGACCATAATATTTCTGTGATATCCCGACAGAAGCGCTGTGAGAACGAACTGCGCCTCGTTAGTATCCTGAAACTCGTCTACGCACACGTATTTGAATTTCTTTGCGAAATACTCTCTTACGTCCTCGTTCTGACGAAGCAAGAAGACCGTCTGCATAATGATATCGTCAAAATCAAGGGCGTTTGAAGTACGAAGATTTTTCTGGTACTCTGTATATATCTCCCCGATCTGACGAAGTCTGAAATCCTTCGAATTTTCAGAAAGAAATTCCTCGGGAGTCAGAAGTCTATCCTTTGCTCTGCTGATTATACTTGTCACGCTCTTCAAGGGCACGCTCTTCTCATCTATTTTAAGATTTTTCATAGCGGCACTTACAGCGCGTTTTGTGTCGTCTGCGTCGTATATGGTCAAGGTATTCGGATCGTATCCTATCCTGTCACCGTACATTCTGAGCATACGAACGCAGACCGAGTGAAAGGTGCCTGCCCAGACTGCCTTTGCGGCATCCTCGTTATTAAGCGTTTTGACAAGTCTCGATTTTATCTCGTTTGCCGCTTTATTGGTAAAGGTGATGGCAAGCACCGCATATGGCGGGCAAGGATCGTGAATAAAGCCGGGCAGAACGTCGCTTGATATCTCGTCGGGTGTGAGCAAGAGCTTGTCCTCGAGCTTTTGTATATATTCCTCGTTTATATAGCTCGGTACATATCCGTCAAAATATGCGTTGCCGTATTTTATTATAAACGCTATTCTGTTAACAAGCACCGTCGTTTTTCCGCTTCCCGCACCCGCAAGGATAAGCAAGGGATCGTTTATGGTAAAAACGGCTTCTCTTTGCTCGGGATTGAGCTTTGAATACGCTTTATCAAACAATCTGCGTTTTATATCCAAATATCTTTCGTTAAGTTCCATTTTATTCTCCGTGTTGGATTATATTTGCATTTATATTATACAACATTTTCTGTCTGAATTCAAGACAAATATCAAAAGAAAAGGCGCAAATTGTGCCGCGCCTCCGCTCCCCC
>JAZNES010000249.1:0-3622 GCA_045588755.1 Eubacteriales bacterium
GCCTATGATAATGGGTACGGGAGGTAACGCGGGCGGACAGTCGTCGGGCACTATTATCCGTAGCCTCTCTCTTGGTGAAGTGCGAATGGGAAATATCCTTCGCGTTCTCTGGAAGGAGCTTCGGGTATCGATGCTCTGTGGCATAACACTTGCAGTTGCTTCATTCATAAAAACTCTCGTGCTCGATTTCGGCTGCGATTTCTCGCTCAAAAATATTAACGTTTCGATAGTTGTCTCACTTACACTTTTCGCAACTGTAATTATGGCAAAGCTTGTCGGCTCTTCCCTTCCTATACTCGCAAAAAGGATAGGTCTTGACCCTGCTGTCATGGCAAGTCCCTTTATTACAACGATAGTTGATGCGATATCACTTCTTATTTATTTTTCGATCGCGTCGGCATTTCTTATCTGAATTTTTGGCAAGGAACAGCGTGGAGTATATCTCCTCTGTCTTCCTTGCCATATTTTCTGCGTTGAGCTCGCTTTGATAACGGCTCAGCGCGTTTTTTGACATATATTTATACAGCGCTTTATCAGAAGCAAGTCTTCGAATTGCATCTGCCAACAGAACGTGATCGTCGGTAGGATAAATTATCCCGTTATATCCATCCTTCACCATATAAGGATTTCCTCCCCAATCACTTGCAACGCAAGGTAAAGAAATACTCATTCCCTCTGAAAGCGCAAGAGAGGACGTCTCAGTTCCGCGAGAAGAATTCAAATTCAGATCAAAGCAATTTATATACGGCGTTATATCCGAGGCAAAGCCCAAAAAGTTCACCTTATCGATTATATCAAGCGCTCCCGCAAGCGAAAGAAGCTCATTTTCAAGGCTACCCTTACCGACTATCAAAAAATAATATTTTTTATCTTCATTCAAGAGTATACGCGCGGCTCGGAGTATCGTATCTATTCCCTTGCATTCTTCAAGACGGGCGCAGATCCCACACACGAAGGCGTCTTGCGGGATATTTAATTTTTTTCTTATTTGTAGCTTTCTCTCATCATCGTACTTCTCCACTGCCTTCACACCGTTTATAACTACCGCTATCTGAGTCTTACTTACTCCCATATTCACAAGATTTTCAGCTGCGGCATCTGCAACGGCTATTATTTTTGTATTCAACAATTTGTTTATGAGATTATTTATTTTCTTTACAGGTGTAAAAGTCATTATTTTTGAAGGTGTAAAAGCGCAATGTCTCGTATATATTCTTACGGGCACTCTTGCAAAGGTCGCGGCTATACGTCCGCTAAGACAGCTATGGCAATTTACGACGTCGGGCTTATATTTTATAAAATGTCGGTAAAGTGAAAATATTGCCCTTATGTCAAACGACCTATCCGCACAGAATCTCATTATATAGGGGCGATATCCTATTTTATTAAATTCGCCTATCAGCTCGCTGTCTTTGGGCAATATTACACTTTCCTCGAAATTTTCCCTGTCGGAAAGCTCAAATCTCGTCAGAAGCAATCTGCCCGCTCCGCCTATATTTGTATCGGTTATTACCTCACTGACCTTTATCATTATTTTACCTCCAAAATAAGCAATTAAATATATTATTGTTCGAGGATAAAAAATAAATTCAAAAAAATCCCGCCTACGCAGGCGGGATTTTGATCTTGATTATAACTATTAATAATTTTCAGCGTTTATCTCAAAGTAGCTCTGAGGATGTGCGCAAGTAGGACAAACCTCGGGAGCTTTCGTGCCAACTACGATATGTCCGCAGTTACGGCACTCCCAAACCTTGACCTCGCTTCTCTCAAAGACCTCTGCCATCTCTACGTTCTGCAAAAGCTTGCGGTAACGCTCCTCATGATGCTTTTCAATAGCGGCTACAAGGCGGAATTTCTTTGCGAGCTCAACGAAGCCCTCTTCTTCTGCGGTTTTCGCAAAGCCGTCATACATATCGGTCCACTCGTAATTCTCGCCCTCTGCTGCGCGAAGAAGGTTCTCGGCGGTATCTCCAATACCGTTAAGCTCCTTGAACCAAAGCTTTGCGTGTTCCTTCTCGTTCTCAGCCGTCTTCAAAAAGAGCGCCGCGATCTGCTCGTATCCCTCTTTCTTTGCCTTTGACGCAAAGTAGGTGTACTTGTTTCTTGCCTGAGATTCTCCCGCAAAAGCGATCTCGAGGTTCTTTTCGGTCTGTGTTCCTGCATATTTGTTCATAACATAAATCTCCTTTTATTAAAATCTTTACAATTATTTTTAACACATAAATACTGATTTGTCAATAGTATTTATAAAAAGCCCCGCTTTTATTAAAGCGGAGCTTTCAATATTTTATTTTTCTTCATCATTTTGCTCGTCAGAAGAATCCTCATTATCCTCATCATCGGACTTGGGCATTACCTTTACGAGTATCTCATAAGTCATCTTCTCGTCAGCCTTGATTATCGTAATGAAAAGATTTTCATAAGTAAACTCAAATCCCTCCTCGGGTATGTTTCCGCAGACCTCCGATATCCAGCCGTTAACGGTGGAAGAAGTGATCTCTTCATTCTTCTCGATATCAAAATGCTCAAAGAACTCGTCAATAGCCGTACTTGAAAGCACGAGATAAGTGTCCTCTTCCTGCGTTGCGGTAATGGATTCTATTGCCTCATCCTGCTCATCCCATATCTCACCGACAAGCTCCTCTATGATATCCTCCATAGTAAGAACGCCAAGTGTGATACCGTACTCGTTAACAACGACGACCATATGGGTATGAGAGTCCTGCATATCCTTAAAGAGCGCATCAAGATGCACCGTTTCGGGAACAAAATCAGGAGCAAGATAAGCGTCTGAAAGTACAAATCCCTCACGGGAGTGCTTCAAAAGGTATTCTCTTACGTGCAATATTCCAACTATATGGTCAAGATCCTCGCCGTAAACGGGTATACGTGAATATCCCTCGGTCTCTATCAAGGAGACAAGCTCTTCCTCGGAGATGTCCTCGGGAACGGCAACAAGCGAGTTTCTGGGAGTCATAATATCTGCAGCACACAAATGCTCGAGCTTGAACACGTTCTTTATGTACTCGATATCTTCCTGCTTGAGGGTTCCCTCATCTGCGCCCGCGTCAAGCATGATAACGATATCCTCTTCAGAAACCGACTCTTCCTTTTCCTTGGGATTTATACCGAACAGCCTAATAACGGCGTTCGTCGAAATACTCAAAAACCAAATTATAGGTCTTAAAACTGCGGTGAGGAATGAGATCACACCGCAAGCGGCAGAAGCAAGCTTTTCTTTATGCTTCATAGCCACGCGCTTAGGAACAAGCTCACCCAAGATCAAGGTGAAATACGACAGTATCAAAGTAATTATAATGACAGATATCGTATTTATCGACTCTGCCTGCGATAATGAAAGACCAAACTTTTCAACTATCGCATCGGTCAATCTTCCGGCAAAGTTATCGGCAGCAAATGCCGAGCCCAAAAATCCCGCCAAGGTAATTCCTATCTGTATAGTAGATAGAAACTTGGTAGGTTCTTCAATGATTTTTAATAATTTAGTAGCCTTTTTGTTACCGTCGTCAGCCATCGCTCTGACTTTTTTCTCGTTAAGCGATATGACCGCTATCTCGGTAGCGGCAAAAAAGGCATTAAGCAAAATAAGAATTAATTG
>JAZNES010000250.1:0-6623 GCA_045588755.1 Eubacteriales bacterium
TATCAAAACAATTTCACGAAAAAGACTTGACAAAGCCAATATGCTGTGATATAATGTATAGGCTAACGGCAATAAGCGTCGATGCAAACGCCGGTGTGGCGGAACAGGCAGACGCCCGGGACTTAAAATCCCGTGATACGAAAGTATCGTACCGGTTCGACCCCGGTCACCGGCACCATAATGGTGAAGCCGGAAAAATCAATATCGCGGAGTAGAGCAGCTTGGTAGCTCGTCGGGCTCATAACCCGGAGGTCGTGAGGTTCAAATCCCACCTCCGCAACCAAAAAATGAATAGGTTCCCACTCTAGAACCCCGCAACAATCGGAGTCGAGAGTGGGAATCTTCTTTTATTTCTAAGCACGTTTAAAGAACTCCGTTTCAAATTGAAGCGGAGTTTTCATGTTCAATTTTCTGTGAGGTCGTTCGGCGTTGTAAAAGTGAGAATATTAGCGAATATAACACCAAAGTCATTAACGGCGAATATTCTGACGTCGAAAAAATCAAAAATGGTAAAACTCTTTACGACTGTCTACGTCATGAATTGAAACAAATCCGCAAAGATGAAGATGATTTGATACAATTAATTGTCGAATATCTTTTTGATGGTGGAAACAAAGAAATAGCAGAATTAACAGCTTTCTTAGAATCCGAACTAAAAACTACAAAATGAAAATAGTAGTAAAAATTCAGTAATTGTCGATTATGATTCTTATAATGCCCTCGATATATTTGTAGCGAGGGCGTTATTTGGATAAGTAACACTGCAATGCTTAAAAGTAACAGTCTAATAGGTGGACTTTATAGTGCGAACGTGCTATAATGTAACCACGAAAGCGAGGTGTTATAATGGAGTTTTCAGAAAAGTTGCGCGAGTTACGCATGCAAAAGAATATTTCGCAAGCTAAACTTGCAGCAGATATACATATCAGTAGATCGGCGGTTGCTAAATGGGAAAACGGATTGGGCTTGCCGAGCGATGAATCGCTGAAATTGTTAGCTGAATATTTTGGAGTTGCGGTTGACGAACTAATTACCAATAAAAACAACGAAGAAGTTCTTGTATCAAAAAACAAAACTATTGACCAGCAGAAAAAGGTTATTATCGGATTTACAGTAGGGTGTACAATTGGGCTTTTCATTCTGGCTTTTATATTCATTGAGCCATTACGCAATGCGCTTGAATTATTAGGTCTTGGCACAATATTAACGGTACTTGGCATTTTCAATATGTTCGGTAATATAGGCTCGATCCATTGGTATAATCGCCGCAAGGTTACAAAGAAAAATCAAAAATCCTACTGCATGGTTGTTGGTCTGGGAACACTGATAATCGGTGTGTGCCTTATAATAGCAGGAATCGTTCAAGCATTAATCGGAATTGAGCCAAGTACGGTCATAATGGTTATAGGCATATTGGTTGGCCTTACTCTAATTTTGTATGCACAAATTAAATATAACAAAGGCCTATTTTAAGGCATCTATTTTGTCAACACTTAAAAACGCCCTCAAATACTAAAATCTCTTGATTTTATTGACTTTTTTGGGGGCATCTAAATTGGCTGTACAACACGACGCAAAGGACACCGAATGGTGTCCTTTTTGCGTTGGTTGCAATGAAGCGCGCCACGCGCACGCGCCCGAGGCGACTATTTCGACGAGTGGGTCACGCCCCAGCCGAACTAATAGGCACACCCTTCCCTCTCTGAAAAATAATATGAAAATAATATTGACAAGCAAACCCAAAAGGATTATACTTTTAAGCGGTAGCACCAAGGTGCTGCCGATCTGTATAAAGAAAGGCAAACAAAAAATGTACGGACTTGGCACTATAATCAACGTTGCCGCTATTGTGATCGGCGGACTTCTTGGAATGCTTTTTGGGCACTTTATCGGCGACAGGCATCGCGATACGCTGTGCAAGGCTTGCGGGCTTTCGGTAATATTCATCGGAGTCGCAGGAGCACTCAAGGGAATGTTCTCGGTGGTCGACGGCAAGATAGTTTACGGCGGAGATTTTCTTATAATCGGTTGTCTCGCCCTTGGCGCGCTTATCGGAGAACTCATAGATATTGAGGGCGGATTTGAAAGATCCGGTGCTTGGCTGAAAAAGAAGACTCACAGCACGGGCGACGGCAATTTTATCGAGGGCTTTGTCAGTGCCTCCTTTACCGTCTGCATAGGCGCTATGGCAATAGTCGGCTCTATCAATGACGGAATATACGGCGATTACACGATACTTGTGACAAAATCGATTCTTGACTTTATAATTCTTATGGTTATGGCGGCGTCTTTGGGCAAGGGCACGATCTTTTCGGCGATCCCTGTGGCGATCCTGCAGGGCGGCGTAACGGCACTCGCCGTACTTATCAAGCCTATAATGACCGAAACGGCACTGCTCTATCTCTCGGTAGTCGGCAATATACTTATCTTCTGCGTAGGCATAAATCTCGTATTCGGCAAAAAGATCAAGGTGGCAAATCTGCTCCCTGCTATAATTCTTGCCGTTGTGTGCGCGTTTATTCCGATAAATTTTATTTGAATAAAATTATGGCGGTCATAAATATATGAATATAATACTATCACTCGTCGTGTCGCTTTTTGCAAATTTAGGTGCAAACGTTACAAAAAAATATTTCACTCAAAAGAACTCTCCTGCCAATTCAGGCGGATTTGTTTTTAATGCAGTCACCTTTTTGATCGCCGCCGTTATTCTTATATGCTGGGGCGGTTTTAGCAAAATGTCAACATTCACCTTTATTTTGGGAATTGCTTTTGGCTTGATCACAGCCGTGCAAGGAATTACAAATCTGGCAGCCATACAGTGCGGTCCCATGTCATACACCTTAGTCATTATATCCTTTTCAACATTGCTCTCTGCTCTTTCAGGGGTGCTGTTTTTCGATGAAAGCTTAGGCTGGGCACAAATCGTAGGAATTGTTTTGATGCTAATAAGCTTTACACTTGCTACTAATAGTACTGCCGACGAAAAACATACGAACTTAAAATGGCTTTTCTTGTGTATCGTGGCCTTTGTCGCAACAGGCGGAATCGGAATTATGCAGAAGGTACATCAGAGCTCCGCGTATAAGGACGAGCTGAATGAATTTTTAATCATTGCCTTTGGTGTTTGTGCTATCGTTTGTACAGCCTTTGCAGTCTTTTTGAAAAAGAGAGAAAATATGCCAAAAGAAACAAACGGCACTACTCCGCTCTATAACAAAAGCTTTTGGTTGATTACAGCCATTATGTTGATAAGCGGTATTTGCGTAGCTGTAAATAACAAATTAAACCTTTATCTGTCAGGAGTCATGGACAGCGCAGCCTTTTTCCCCATTGTAAACGGCGGAGGACTTGTGCTTATAACGATTACCGCACTGGTAATCTTCAAGGAAAGACTTTCAAAAAGGCAATGGATCGGAATTATATTTGGAATCGTATCGGTTATCTTTCTGTGCAATCCTTTTGTCTAAAAGTAGTTTCATCACAGCTCATCTATTCATCAAGCCACCAGTCAGGGTGGCTTTTTTATTTAATTACAAAAACGACCTCTTCTTCCCTACTCGATTGATTGACAAACTAAAAAAATAATGCTATAATTACGAATGAATAAAGATTTATAATATAGGGGAAGGAAAAATGAAAACAGGTTACGCTAAATTTTGTATAAATCCGCCCTTGGGCGCGCCTATTGTGGGCTATTACGAGCCGCGTTTCGTAAAGGGCGTTGCGGACGATCTTTTTGCAAGGGCACTTGCCTTCTATGACGGAAAGAAGAGGGCTGTGGTGGTAACACTTGACCTCTGCATACTCCCTCAGAGCTATTATGACACCCTCAAGCAAGCCATAACCGACGTCATAGACATTGAAAAGGACGCAATATTCATTACTTGCTCGCATACCCACACAGGACCCCTTCTTGGCAAGGATTTCGCCTCAGATGCTACAAGTCCTCCCGAGTATGACGATATTCTTATTTCAGGCGTTCAAAATGCGGTCAAAGAGGCTTTTTCCGAGCTATCCGAAACAACTGCCGAGATGGCTCTTACTGAAGCGAAGGGCATCTCCTTCATCAGACGCTTTAGAATGAAAGACGGCTCTGTCGCGACCAATCCCGGCGTTGGCAATAAAAATATAGACCACCCCCTCGGAGAGCCTAACGAAACGGTAAGATTTGTAAAGCTTGTACGTAAGGATTCTTACGATATCGTCGTCGTAAACTTCGGAACTCACTCCGATACGGTCGGCGGAGAGTATATAAGTGCAGATTATATAGGTCGCCTTTGCGCTATGATCGAAAAGGACATTCCGAATACAAGGTGCATCTTCCTTATGGGTCCTCAGGGCGACGTTAACCATATAAACGTAAATCCCTCCGAAGATAAAAAGAGTATGTCAAATATCGACTTTGACGGCGTTCCGAGAGGTCTTGCACACGCAAGCTATATGGGAAGAACGATAGCCGACGCCGTTCTTTCGGTCTATCAAAAAACGACCCCCATAGATATTGATGAAATATCCTTCGCCTCAAAAAAGGTTGCACTTCCCTCTCACAAGGAAAACGAGCGTCTATCCGAAATGGAGAAGATCTACGAGCTGTACAGGGCAGGTCGCGCCAACGAGCTACCCTTCAAGGAAATGGAGCTGACGACGGTAGTTGCTGAGGCAACGCGCATCATAAAGCTCAAGGATGCTCCCGATTCCTTTGATTATTTCCTCTCGGCAATAAAGATCGGCTCACTCGTATTGGCAGGTATCTGCGGAGAACCCTTTACCGAGATCGGCAACAGAATATATGAAAATTCGCCCTTTGATGCAACCATTCTCTGCGCCTTGACGAACAGCGCGGGAGAATATATCCCGAGCAGCAGAGCCTACGAGGAGGGTGGCTATGAGGCAAAGACCTCGGCACTTGCCCCCGGCGGAGATAATATAATAGTAGATTCAATGACGGAACTGCTCAATTCTCTCAAAATCAAGTCATAACCACCGGCCGTGCCGGTGGCTTGCACAAGCCCCCGTGGGGCATTTCACACGCTGAGCCTATAGGCTCGTCGAAAATTCCGTCACTTGCGGTAGTCGCCCTACTGCCACAGATGTGGCACACTCTTACAATTTGCCTTCCCCAGTGGGGGAAGGTGGCAGCCGCTTGTCGGCTGACGGATGAGGTGTCCTTCATGCCAAAAAACTCCTCATCCACCACTTCGTGGTCCCCCTTCTCCCACAGGAGAAGGCTACCCGACTCCTCGCTTCGCTTGGATAAAGTATTTGGGCAAAGCTAAAGCTTTTTGGAACCACCAGCACTGCTGGTGGTTTTCGTTAGACAAGAAAAAATGGGAAACCATTTTGAAGGTTTCCCATTTTCTATTAATAAAGAGGAGCTTTATTCTTTTCGATAATTTCGAGTGCTCTCTTGAGCGATCCCTCTTTAAGAGGCTGATCGTAGGGGAAATGACAATGTGTAGAGATCGGCAAGCCCATATTTGCGAGCACTTCCTTGATAAGCTTCTGAGGATTGCTTTCGAGCGAATAGAATTCCATCATATCATCTATTCTTCGCTTGCCCTCTGCGATCTTTTCGGCATCATTATTCTTTACTGCCTGAACGTATGAAGCCCAGAATGCAGGTACCATATTCGAAAGCGCACCGATGCTTCCCGCACCGCCGAGAGCTACGTTCTCAACGAACTGATTATCATAGCCCGAGAAAGCCTCGAAGTCGGGACGGATAGGAAGAATATTCTTCATTATGTCTGCGGTATGCTCAAAATCAAGTATGGAATCCTTAAGACCTACTATATTCTTGTGATCCTTTACAAGTCTTACAAAGGACGCCGTATCGATCGAGTTGCCCGTTCTTGCGGGATAGTTATATACGTAAACTCTACCGTCGATATTCTTTGCCATATAGGAGTAGTACTCGTAGAAATCGTCGGAGCTCATATTGAAATAGAACTCGTTGATTATAAGCACACCTCTTACTCCGTCAAGCTTAACGACGTGATTTGCAAGCTCTACCGTCTCGCGATAATTTATACCGCCAACGCCGGGCAAAAGCTCAAGTCTGCCCGCAACTGCCTTTGAGAGCTCGGTGAGATATTTTTTCTTGTCGGCAAAGGCAAGATACGGAAATTCTCCCGTTGATCCGAGAGGCACCATTCCGTCAACACCGCCCGCTATAAGATGTTCGGCCAGAGCTATATTCTGTTCGATATTTATGCTGTCGTCGTTATTAAGTATCGTAACGGCAGGGGTAAATATTTTAGGTATCATAATTTTCTCCTTTTATTTATACGTTAAGGACTGCGCCCTCGGCAGCAGATGCCGCAAGCTTTGAATAGATTGCAAGGTATCCTGTCTTGAACTTGGGCTCGGGAGCCTTCCAAGCGGCAAGACGAGCCTTTATCTCCTCATCGTCAACGAGAAGCTCGACCTTTCTCTTTTCGATATCTATCTCGATCTTGTCTCCATCTCTGACTATCGCGATAGGTCCGCCTGCCTGAGCCTCGGGAGAGATATGTCCTACGAAGCAACCGTTGTTAGAGCCCGAGAAGCGTCCGTCGGTGATAAGAGCGGTTGACTTTGCAAGTCCTCTGCCGTAGAGATATTTCATAGCAGAATACATC
>JAZNES010000251.1:0-2662 GCA_045588755.1 Eubacteriales bacterium
ATTTATAAAGCGCGCCGTCAACGCCTATCTTGCCTATTATATAAAGGATAACGTCCTTACCTGAAACCATAGGCTGAAGCTTACCCGTAAGGTTGAACTTTATTGCCGAAGGAACCTTGAACCAAGCCTTGCCTGTCGCCATTCCCGCCGCCATATCGGTACTTCCCACGCCCGTGGAAAATGCGCCAAGCGCACCGTAGGTACAGGTATGAGAGTCAGCTCCTATAACGAGCTCGCCGGGGGCTACAAGTCCCTTCTCGGGAAGGAGCGCGTGCTCTATTCCCATCTCTCCTACGTCAAAGTAATTTTCAATCGAGTAGCACTTTGCGAAGGTACGGCACTGCTTGCACTGCTGAGCCGCCTTGATATCCTTATTTGGCGCAAAATGGTCCATTACCATAGCGATCCTCGATTTATCAAAGACCTCGGTAAAGCCGTTCTTTTCGAATTCGTTTATAGCTACGGGAGAGGTTATATCGTTTCCAAGCACGAGGTCAAGCTTTGCCATTATAAGCTGTCCTGCTCTCACCGAGTCAAGCCCTGCGTGATACGCAAGGATCTTTTGAGTCATCGTCATTGCCATTATTTAAGCATCTCCTTTAATGAGAATAATTTGTATTTTTTAGAAGCTTCTGTTGATAGCCGATATAAGCGCGTTTATAGAAGCTGAAATAATATCGTCGTGTACTCCAACGCCCCAGCTTACCTTGCCGTCAGGACAGGTAATACTTACGTAAGTCACCGCCTTTGACGTCGATTCACTCGTCAGGGCGTGCTCGGTGTAAGTAAGGTTGGAGTATTCAATTCCAAGATGCTTTTTGAGCGCGTTGCTGACCGCGTCAAGACGTCCGTTACCCGAAGCCGAGATATCGATAACCTCACCGTTCTTCTCGATGGTAAGTATCGCCTTCATAGTATCGGTCTTTCTGACAAAGTGATAATCGTCAAGCTTAATGGGAGCTTCCTTATTGATGAATTCCCTTTCAAACGCCGCGTATACCTCATCGGGCACAAGCTCCTTATGCTTATGGTCGGAAATATTCTTTATAGCGTATCCGACGGTCTCTCTCATAGCCACAGGAATAATATATCCGAAATTATGCTCAAGCAGATATCCGATGCCACCCTTGCCCGACTGAGAATTTATTCTTATGACGTCACTCTCGTATTCTCTTCCGACGTCATTCGGATCGATAGGAAGATAAGGCACTGTCCAATATCTGCAGGAGTGCTCCTCTCTGTACTTCATACCCTTTGCGATAGCGTCCTGATGCGAGCCCGAGAAGGCCGCAAAGACCAGCTTGCCGGCATAGGGGGTCCTATCGTAAACGTGCATTCTCGTAACTCTTTCATAAAGCTCGGTGACCGAGGGCATATCCGAAAAATCAAGTCCTGGATCTACACCCTGAGAGAACATATTCATAGCAAGAGTAACGATATCCACGTTTCCGGTTCTCTCTCCGTTTCCAAAGAGTGTTCCCTCTATTCTGTCGCCGCCCGCGAGAAGTCCCATCTCGGAGTCTGCTACAGCGCAGCCTCTGTCATTATGCGGGTGAAGTGAGATTATAACGTTTTCACGGTATTTGAGATTATCGCTCATATACTGAACCTGATTTGCGTAAACGTGAGGCATTGATACCTGAACGGTTACGGGCAGATTGATAATGACCTTGTTTTCGGGGGTGGGCTTCCATACGTCGAGCACCGCATTGCAGATCTCAAGCGAGAATTCGGGCTCGGTGCAAGTAAAGGATTCGGGAGAATACTCAAAGGTATAGTCAACACCAAGCTCCTCTTTATATTTGTTAAAGAGCTCGGCACCCTTGACTGCTATATCGATGATCTCCTCTTTGGACTTTTTGAACACCTGCTCTCTTTGCGCGACAGAGGTGGAGTTATAAAGATGAACTATTGCCCTCTTGGCGCCCTTCAGGCTTTCAAATGTTTTTTTGATTATATGCTCTCTCGACTGTGTGAGCACCTGAACGGTAACGTCATTAGGAATAAGATCCTCTTCGATAAGAGTTCTCAAAAAGTTATATTCGGTCTCAGATGCCGCGGGAAATCCGACCTCTATCTCTTTGAAGCCTATCTTCACGAGAAGCTTGAAAAATTCAAGCTTTTCTTCAAGGCTCATAGGGATTATAAGTGACTGGTTTCCGTCACGAAGGTCTACCGAGCACCATATAGGCGGCTTGGTTATATAATTTTTTTCTATCCACGTAGGTCTTATGGCAGGGACAGAAAAATACTGTCTTGTATATTTATTTGCGTTATTCATTATAGGGGGCTTACTCCTTCCAAAATCATTTCAAAACTGCACCCTTGTCGGCTCCGCTTACGACTCTTGCATAACGCGCGAGCCAGCCCGTCTTTATATTAGGCTCACGGGGAACGAATTTAGCTCTGCGAGCCGCAAGCTCCTCGTCGCTTACGTTAACGTTTATCGACGCATTAGGAATATCTATCGATATAATGTCGCCTTCATTAATAAGAGCTATATTTCCGCCGTCGGCAGCCTCGGGGCTTACGTGTCCGATAGATGCGCCTCGGCTTGCGCCCGAGAAGCGTCCGTCGGTAATAAGTGCTACCGTTTTATCGAGCTTCATTCCCGCAAGAGCACTCGTGGGATTGAGCATCTCTCTCATTCCCGGACCGCCCT
>JAZNES010000252.1:0-2002 GCA_045588755.1 Eubacteriales bacterium
ACAGCCCTTGCCGAGATACTTTACGCCTTCGATTATCCACGCTTTGACCCTTATATTCTCTCTGCTCTCGAAGCCTTCAGAGCGCAAAGATCGAAGGATGAATTCCTTTTCGGATACGAGGATCCCCTCTTCGACGTCGACGATTCATACGCCTATGAAAATGCCGACAGACTCTCCTCCCTTTTTGGAATAAACGCCACGCCACTTATACAAAAAAGCAAATCTATCTTAACGCCAAGGCGTATGCGCGAGACAGAAAAAAAGCTCTTCGAGCTTGTCGAAGAGCTTGATGAGATCTCCCGTCCCGACGGCAAGGTGCGCCGTCTTGCAGGAGATACCGTATTCAAAATTCTGAAAAAGGAGAAAAACTCCTCTCGCCGAGCCTCGATCCTCGCTATGCTCGCAGAGAGCGTTTTCTGGCTTGAAGCGTATAATCTTATCTTCGTCGATTAGAGCTCTTTGTCCGAGCTTTCGATTATGTAAAGCCCGCCGCGTCTGACAGTGATAAGAGCGCAGTTCTTAAGTATCTCGTTCGATACGGCGAACTGCTCGCCTCGGTGAAGCTTTGCGTTTTTAAGAAGGTATTTGCAGCCCTCGATGCTGACCCCCTTGACCACCTTGTCGGCAGCGATGAGTGAAAGATACTTAAAGCCTTCGCGCACGATTATCTCGCCCGAATCCTTTATGTATCTTACGCGGTTCTGTCCGTCGGTGATGATCGCCCTTATCTTTTTGTCAAAAAGAGCCTCAAGTATCGCCATATTCGAAAGCGCGTGATCTATCCTTCCGTCAAGACCGCCTATTATGACTATCTCCTTTGCTCCCCTCTCAAGTGCAAGAGAGACTGCAGCCTGCGTATCGGTCAGATCCTTCTCTCTCGGAAGCCTTACGAGCTCGGTATCCTTCGGAAGATTTTCCTCACCGAGCGAGTCAAGGTCACCGACGAGCACCTTGGGCGTCACACCGAGCCTTTTTGCGTTGATGTATCCCGCGTCGGCGGCTATTGTGAGGTCGTCACCCTCGGGACGCTCGGTTATTCTTTTTTCATATATGCTTCCACCTGTATAAATAAAAGCCTTCATATACTCACCATTTCTTCTTAGCCTTGAGGATATCGTAAAGAGCAAGATAGCTCTCGTGTCGCGAGGGGGCGATGTCTCCCTTTTTGAGTGCCTCTATAACGGCGCAGCCCTCCTCCTTGGTATGTGTACATTTTTTGTATTTGCAAAGACCTATGTAGTCCTCAAAATCCCTCATAGTACCCGGCAGATCGTCTATGCCGAAAAAGTCGAACTGCTCAAAATCAAGCATAGTAAATCCCGGAGTGTCGGCAATAAAGGCAGGATCGTCCTTATCCGATATCTTGAATATCTCGGTCTGCCTTGTCGTGTGCCTTCCCCTCTCGTTCTTCTTGCTTATATCGGCAGTCGAGAGTGAGAGAAAGTCAAAGAGGGCGTTCATAAGGGTGGACTTTCCAACGCCCGACGCGCCCGAAAATGCCGAGATACTGCCCGCGGGCAAGGAATCGATATACTCCTTAAGAGAGTCTATCCCCTCTCCCTCGGCAGCGCTCGTCTCAAAAACGCGAAAGCCTGCCTTTTCGTATATATTTCTTATCTCTTCGGCGTATTCGCGGTCAAGCTCGCACTTCGTTATTACGACTACGGGCTCTATTTTGTTATATTCACAGATAGAAAGAAGCTTATCGGCGGTATAGAGAACGGGAGTCGGAGCGGCAGCCGCCATAGTAACGAAAAGATAGTCAAGATTGGCAAGAGGCGGACGTATCAAAGAATTCTTGCGCTCCGCTATCTTTTCTATAACGAAGCTCGTCCTCTCGCCGCCAAGCTCTCCCTCAAAGCCGATTACGGCTCTGTCGCCCGCAAGCAGAGATATTCCGCTATGACGAAAAGAGCCTCTGGCGCGGCACTTTATCTGCTCGCCCGACAGAACGTCGGACTCGTTATCGACAAGGACGGTATAAAGACCGCCCACGCCCTTT
>JAZNES010000253.1:0-6485 GCA_045588755.1 Eubacteriales bacterium
ATGCCATAACGCCGCCCTTTTTCACGGCATCGTTTAAGATGGCGAGAGCCGCAGTCGTACCGTGACCGCCGCACTTCTCAAGACCCATTCCCTCAAGGATATGCGCTACTGAGTCGCCGATCGCGGGTGTAGGCGCAAGAGAAAGATCAACTATACCGAAGGGCACGCCAAGACGCTTTGATGCCTCGGAGGCAACAAGCTGTCCCATTCTCGTTATCTTGAAGGCTGTCTTTTTGATTATCTCGGCAAGCTCTGAGAAGTCGCACTTTCCTGCTCTCTTGATAGCAGAGCTTACGACGCCGGGGCCCGACACTCCGACGTTTATAACGGTCTCGGGCTCACCGACTCCGTGGAAAGCTCCGGCCATAAAGGGATTGTCCTCTGGAACGTTGGCAAACACGACGAGCTTTGCACAACCGATAGATTGATTATCTTTCGTAAGGTATGCGGTTTTTTTGATGATTCGCCCCATAATTGCTACGGCATCCATATTTATGCCCGCCTTTGTAGACGCAACATTTACCGATGAACAGACTCGCTCTGTGGTGGCAAGCGCCTCGGGAATGGCTTCGATGAGATTTCTCGCGTTATCGGTAAAGCCCTTCTGCACAAGCGCGCCAAAGCCTCCGATAAAATTGACGCCGAGGTCGTGTGCGGCACGGTCAAGCGTTTTTGCTATCTTCACGTAGTCCTCGGGAGAATATCTCCCGCCTATAAGAGATATGGGAGTCACCGATATTCTTTTATTTATTATCGGAATACCAAGCTCCTTTTCTATCTCACAGCAAACAGGAACAAGCCTTTCTGCCGAACGGGTGATCTTTTCATAAATTCTGTCACATACCGTGTCAATGTTATCCCCCGCACAGTCATAGAGAGAAATGCCCATCGTCACCGTTCTGATGTCGAGGTTTTCCTCTTTTATCATATTTATCGTTTCAAGTATATCGTTAACGTTTATCATATTTGACCTCAGATCTTATGCATTGCGTTGAATATGCTTTCGTGCATTGCTCTTATATCGAGATTTTCGGATTCTCCAAACGCGCGGAGCTCGTCTGCAAATGCCGTAAAGGGCACTTTAAGCTCGGCTATCTCTATTACCATTATCATCGCAAAGTACTCTTTAAGTACGCTCTGAGAAATATCTATTATATTTCCCCCGGCCTCTGCGCATTTTGTGCTTACCTTAGCAATGATTCCCTTTGAGTCGCGTCCAACGACAGTTATAACAGCCTTCATAAAAATATTCCTTTCAAAATAAGTTATCTTTATAATTATATCAGATTTTTAATACCTTTTCAAGTGATGTTTACCTGTATATGCAAATTTATAACAGATTATCGGTGATCTCTTTATACATATAAAGCGAACCAAGACAAACAAGTGCCTTTTGTCTGTCTTTTGCCGTCTTGACAGCAGAAGAAAGCGCCTCTTTTACACCGTCAAAGCTCCTTGCCTCAATTCCCATAGAAGCAAAGACCTCGGCATAACTCTTTGCGTCAAGTGCCCTTGGATTATCGGGAGTTATCGTAAATACGCACTCTGCCACCTCTGAAAGCTTCCCCGCTATATACGAATAATCCTTATCCTTCATTACACCGCTGAGGACGAGGACCTTATCGCTCCCAAAATAATGCTTTATACTGTTAACGGCACATTCTATGCCCTCGGGATTGTGTGCCCCGTCAAAAATAACGAGCGGATCTTCGGATATCCTTTCAAATCTTGCATGCCACACCGTTTTTTCAAGACCTTTACGCAAAGCCTCTTCTGTAATAGACAACCCCTCTTTTTTGAGAATATCAAGGGCGCAAATGACGTTTGCCGCATTTCTCGGCTGATAAAGTCCCAAAAGTGAAAGACGCAAGCCCTTTCTTTGCTCATATAAAAACTCGCTTCCGCCGAGGTCGGCTTTTGTTACCTCAAGGCTTGATTTATCTACGAAATGATATTCGGAGCTCAGCTCAAGGGCTCTCTTTCTGATTACCTCTGCCGCCTCTTTGGACTCTCCTCCAAAGATAACGGGAACGCCGTTTTTGATTATTCCCGCCTTCTCGGCAGCTATCTTTGCTACGGTATCTCCAAGGAACGCCGTGTGCTCAAGAGAAATGCCTGTTATGACCGAAAGGAGCGCGTTTTTTATAATATTTGTAGAATCGAGCCTTCCGCCCATTCCCGCCTCGAGAACGACTACGTCACACTTTTTCCTCTTGAAATATTCAAATCCAATAGCCGTGATAAGCTCAAACTCGGTTGGCTTGTCCCTCATTTCGTCAGCGTACTGCTTTACGAATTCCGTCACCTCGGCAAGCTCGGAGTCTTCAATGTTTTTTCCGTCAAAGCGTATCCTCTCGTTAAACTCCTTAACGTAAGGAGAGGTAAAAAGTCCGACCTTATAGCCCACCTCTCTGAGAATACTGTCGAGCATAGCACAAAAAGAGCCTTTGCCGTTAGTTCCGGCAACGTGAATGAATTTAAGGTCGTTCTGCGGATCTCCAAGCTTCTGGCAAAGCTCGCCTATCCTCTCAAGACCCGGCTTACAAAAGGTCCAATTTATTGAATGTATATATGAAAGAGCCTCGCTGTAATTCATTTCTTACTTTCCCTTCTACCCGCAAAAAGCCAGGTGGACTGAACCGATTTGTTCTTCACAATAAAATAAATAAGCATCCATTCCGCCGCGCCAACGATAAGATAATTAAGCGCTCTCCAAAGCATAAGCATATATATAGGCATCGAATAAAAGACGGCAAGACCTACCGTTTTTATTATCACTGAGCCTAAAAGATGCGATAGAAATACACAAACAAGCATTCTCGGCAAATGAGCAATACCATTTGTAAATTTGTATGCAGCGCCTGCAGTGAGACCAATGACAGCCGCGCCGAGAGTTACCAAGGGATTGATAGCGTATCCGACGAGAACGCACCCCACAAGGTCTGCAACTACTCCCGTAATTGCCCCTACTATCGGTCCGAAGGCTATTCCTGCCAGAATCACGGGAAGATTTTCAAAGCTGAACCGAAGTATGTTTCCTATCGGAAAAGCAAGATATTTTCCCAAGATTATGCTCATAGCCGCAAGCATTGCTACCGCAGTAAGTACACGAATATTTTTCATAAATAAAAAACCTCCCTTCCTCGACTGCATATGGCGAAAGAAAAGGAGATATACCGTCCGTAACTTTGCCGTATGAAGCGGGATGCAGAATATAAACCGCAAGCTTACGCTTTTCGTCCTCTCGGCAACTCCCCGTCCGAGCGGCACTTTACGCCCATATTCCTACTCTTCTACGAAAATTTTGCAGATATCTGCAACGATATATATTATATACCTCAAAGAAAGCTTTGTCAATAAATTATCGAGATTTTTAATAACCTATTTATGATCAAAATATAATTATATATAAAGTTTTATGCGAGGTTAATTATGAAAAATAAAAATCAGCGCGGTGAGCTTATCGGATTTGTCTGCTTTGCGGCGATCTTTGCCATTTCTGCGATTATATCAGCCTATATCTCACACTCATTATCGGGAATATTTTACGAGCTTCCTACAAGCGCACAGATAAAGCAAAGCCCCACCATTATCATAGACGCAGGACACGGCGGAGAGGACGGCGGTACTGTGGGTATAAACGGCTCACTCGAAAAGGATATAAATCTGAATATAGCCTTTTGCCTATACGACATATTTCGTCTTGGCGGATATGATGTTGTGATGACGAGAAAGGACGACACTCTCCTATACGACAGAAACGTCGATTACAAGGGCAGAAAAAAGGCTCTCGATCTTGCGGCAAGAGTGTCTATCGCAAACAAATACGAGGATTGCATCTTCATAAGCATACATATGAATTCCTTTCCCGAGCAAAAATATTCGGGACTTCAAGTATATTAATCAAAAAACCACTCGGATTCGCAGATCCTTGCAGAATATGTGCAAAGCTCTGTTTGCGATAATCTTCAAAAGACGAATAAACGTTCTGTAAAACGTGCATCAAGCAATATTTTCGTTCTTGACCGAATAAGACAGCCCGCGATCCTCATAGAATGCGGATTCCTGTCAAATCCCGCCGAATGCGCTCTGCTCTCAAGTGAGGAATACCGCAAAGAGCTCTCCTTGGCTATTTTTGAAGGCATTGCGAAATATATCTCTGCTCCCTCTTGAAAAATACAAAAAACAATAGTATAATATATTCATAAACAACAAGGACAGGATGTAACGTATGAAGGGATTAAAAACAGTTTATATTTGCTCCGAATGTCAGTATTCGAGCCCTAAATGGCTTGGGAAATGCCCAAAATGCAATGCGTGGAACAGCTTTTGCGAGGACGTGGTAAATACTGCCCCGATAGACTCCAAAAGACGCCCCGCTGTAAGCCATATCCAAGGAAGCACCGAGGCTCAGCCTCTCTCAGAGCTTTCTATACCCACCTATATCCGTACCCTTACGGGTCTGTGTGAGCTTGACAGAGTGCTTGGCGGAGGACTTGTCTGCGGCTCGGTAGTTCTTATATCGGGTGAGCCGGGAATTGGAAAATCGACTCTTCTGCTTCAGATATCCGACACCTTGGGTACATCAAGAAAGGTGCTCTACGTATCGGGGGAGGAATCCGAGGGACAGCTCAAGCTGCGCGCAAAAAGACTTAACACCGTAGGAAATAATCTTTTTATACTGACAGAAACCAACGTTGAAAAGATACTTGCGGCAGCAGATAAGGTAAAGCCTGACGTTATTATCGTCGATTCTATCCAGACTGTCTATTCAGAGCAAAGTGCATCAAGCGCGGGAAGCATAGCACAGGTCAAGGAAGCTACTATGAGCTTTATTGCCAAAGCCAAAAACGAGGGCATCTCGGTCATTCTTGTAGGTCACGTCAACAAGGAGGGCGGAATTGCAGGTCCTAAGGTACTTGAGCATATGGTCGATGCGGTCCTTTGCTTTGAGGGTGACAGACGTCAGTGCTACCGTATCATACGCGCTAATAAGAACCGTTTTGGATCGACAAATGAGATAGGCGTTTTTGAGATGACGGACACGGGTCTTAAAGAGGTGGCAAATCCTTCCGAGATGCTTCTTGCTGACCGTCCGACAGATACATCGGGCAACTGTGCGGTCTGCACTATGGAGGGCACTCGCCCGATAGTTGCCGAGATACAGGCACTTGTCAGCCCTACGACCTTCCCTTCTCCAAGACGAACCTCAAACGGAATAGACTACACGAGAACCTACCTCATTCTTGCCGTTCTTGAAAAAAGGCTTGGGCTTCGTTTTTCCTCGAACGACGTATATCTCAACGTTATCGGAGGACTTCAGCTCGACGAGCCTGCGGCTGATATCGCAATAGCTCTCTCGCTTATTTCCTCACTCACCGACAAGGTCATACCCGACGACCTTATCGCGATAGGCGAGATAGGTCTTTCGGGAGAATGCCGAGGAGTCGCCAACGTATCGCAAAGAGTTAAAGAAGCCGCGCGACTTGGATTTACCAAGGCAGTTATCCCGATAAGAAACTTTGAAAGGGACAATTTTGACTGCGACATTCAGCTCATACCCGTAAAGAATATTTACGATATTCTGAAGGTCATAAAAAGCCAACCCGACCAGAAGGTAAAAGAATAAAATATATTGTCAAGGTACAATTAACATAAAAAACATCACTTAGGACGTGACATCTCGTTATGGGGAAATCCCATCGTATGCCTTCCTTCGTGATGTTTCTATAAAAATTGTACCACAAACGGAAGAAAATTTCAATACCAATTTTTCTCTTTCCAACTCTGACGGCAATATAACGGACAAACAACGGCAAGGTACATATTTTTAAGAATGTTGACAGTTAATATACGGTTATAATGTTGGTAAAATAAAAGAAGTCGATAACGTCAACGTGAACTCTTTGAAAATCAAAGATTCAAGACAGAATATCGACTCTAGCGATATTGTACCAAAAACGAACGAAGATGTCAATACTAATTATTCGACTTGACAAAGCAAAGCACCTATGCCAAAAGAATGTTGAACTTATAAAAAGCCTTCTCCTGTGGGAGAAGGGGGACCGCATCAGCGGTGGATGAGGAGTCAAAATGATACCTTACAATAAAAAGCTCGTGTCAAACGCACGAACACTGCGAAAAAATATGACACCCGAAGAAAAGCATCTGTGGTATGATTTTCTGAAACGACTTCCTTTTAACGTGAGGCGGCAGCATAATATTGAAAACTATATCGTTGATTTTTATATAGCAGAAAAAAAGATCGTAATTGAGATAGATGGCAGACAGCATTTATTGTCTGAACACAAAGAAGCAGACGAACAAAGAGATGCTGTGTTGGAAACTTGGGGAATCGTTGTTTTACGATATTCCAACGATAATATACGAAATAATTTCAACACTGTTGCAGAGGATATTTTGAGAAAGCTCGAATTGGATTTTTCGTACTTAAATCCACCGAAATAACACCTCATCCGCCAGCC
>JAZNES010000254.1:0-2123 GCA_045588755.1 Eubacteriales bacterium
CGCGTTCTCCTTCAGTCGCCTCCGGCGCCAGCTCCCTCCCGGAGGGAGCCTAAAAATTACATTACCTAAAAAAACATTACACACCTATAAATCACAATTTATAGGCATTGCAAACAACAGCAAAAAAGCAGGAAGGAACTATGCGTTCCTTCCCATAAGGTCGAGATATTCTTCGTAGGTAATTATTATTCTGAGCGTTGCCAAGAGGGCATTTGCGGTCATACCCCGAGGCAGACCGAGTCTTTTGCAAAGCTCATCTCTTTTTTGCGCGCTGTCCGAGCTTCCCGATAGTCCGTCAATATAAAGATCTGTCTTTGAAAGCGGATTTTCTCTTGAGGCGTCATAGGCATCGCCCTTCTCGTAGGGCTTCAGAAGACCGTAAAGCATCTCCCTCTCTATCCCCTCTACACCGAGAAACCCCTCTGCCGAGGGCTCAGCCTTTCTTTTTTCCTTACCCTCTATCTGAGGAATATATATCTGGATAAGCCTATCCTTCGGAACAGCCGAGGTGATGTGAGAGCGAATAAGCTTTCCCGCTCCGTCGCTGTCGGTAAGAAGGATTATAGGTGTTTTCTCCGAGAGCTTGCGAAGAAGCGCGAGCTTTTCGTTTTTCTTGAAGATACCGAATCCGTCGGTAGTTATAATTTTGGCATCAGCCACCGATAAGAGCCTGAGCCTATCGTATTTTCCCTCTACTATGATGGGATAGGCTATGTGAAGTTTTTCCATATATCAACCGCCGATAACAAAGTAAAGTATAAGAAGCGCACCGAGTATTATTCTGTATACTCCAAACGGCGCAAAGCTGTGCTTCTTGACGAAGTCCGTGAGGAATTTTATCGCTACAAGAGAGGTCAAAAAGGCAACGGCGCAGCCAATAAGCAAAACTCCCCAGACCTCCATCGGAACGGAAATCGACGTTTCCGACAGATAATCGAAAAAGCCGAGAAGCTTTATTGCGCTTGCTCCAAGCATTGCGGGGATAGCCATAAAGAAGGAAAATTCGGCGGCAAGAGTTCTCGAAAGTCCGAGCGTCATAGAACCAAGGATAGTCGAGCCCGAACGCGAGGTGCCGGGAATTATGGCAAGCATCTGAAAAACACCTATAAAGAAGGCTCTACCAAAGCCTATCTGCGACATCTCGGTCACCTTTGGCTCTTTGTTCTTGTTTGCCCTCTCGATAACGATAAACAAAATTCCGTAAACTATGAGAGCTATCGCAACGACGACAGCATTGTATAGCCAGCCGTCTATATCCTTGCCCGTTGCCTTTTCGAGTATCTTATCAAGTACTATACCCGCAAATGCCGCAGGAATACTTGCAACGGCGATCTTGAGCCACATTATTACAGTGTCCTTTTTTATGTGAGAGCCCTTCTCGGACGAGAAAGGATTGAGCTTCTTAAAAAAGACGACGACTACGGCAAGTATCGCGCCAAGCTGAACGACGACCTGAAACATCTCTGAAAATTCAGCCAAAAATTCCGCACCGAGCTGCTCGCCCGCACGAAATCCGAGAAAGCGCTCAAAAAGTATAAGGTGTCCCGTAGAGCTTATCGGAAGCCATTCGGTAATTCCCTCTACAAGACCGTAAAGTATTGCCTTCAAAAATTCAACTATCATTTCAATACCTCTTATCTGTCAGAGCTTCTCATAATATCGCCCGCAAGCACCTCAAAGGGCACTCTTACCCAGAATTTCATAAAGGGATGAGGAGCAGATTCTATTCTTTCTCCCTTTTCGGAGTAAAGCTCAAGCACCTCAAATCCTCGACCTATCTTCTTTGGCGAGATGATCTCTGCGCTATCTCCCTCTTTCACCTTGTTTTTTTGCAAGAAAAGGGCAAGCTTTCCCTTCTCGTTCTCAAGCTCTATACCCTCGGGCATCTCATTTTCAGAATATTCAATAGCCGTCGCAAAATATGACTTTTCTCTGATATATCCCACGTTTGAGGCAAGCTGAGCCTCGCTCATAGGCTCGTCGAGATAATATCCCGTGCAATATTCTCTGTGCGATACGCTGTCAAGCTCGACGTAAAGCGCGGGGTCGGTGACGTAATTTTCGGGATCTTTCATATAGTCGTCGATAGCCATTCGATATGCGTTGGTAACCACCGCCGTATA
>JAZNES010000255.1:0-2554 GCA_045588755.1 Eubacteriales bacterium
GGTTTAAGAGCAAGGAGCTTACCGTCAAGATCGGTAAAGGTTATAACGTGCTTATCCGGAAGAAAGCTTTGATTTTCAAGATAGAGCTTGTATTCCTCAAAGCGGCTGACCTTATATTTTTTATAACCCTGTTCTTCAAAAAGGCCTCTCATTTTCAGTACGGCAAGTTCGTCATTGTTAAGGAAATTAAATTCCATTTTGTCACCTCCGGGTGGATTGTATAATAATTCAAAAATTATAGCACGAAGACGCTGTATTTGCAACAGTTTTGGAGAAATAATATCAAAAAATTACTAATATATTTTACGCTTTTACAACGTGTTTTTTTAGATATATTGTAGCCCTTAAAGAGGTTATCGGGCAATGCGGTGTATTATTTTAAGATATTCTCACAGAATAGAGGTGTATATTTCTGTGGAGGAGTAATGGTTATGTTAGAAGCTCTGAAAAGAAAAGAGTTATTAGAAGCGGGGAGGATTTTTTCATCCGAGTGTGTTGCCGAAGGATATTCTTCCCTTAATAAAGTACGTAGGAATTTGAAAGCGAATCTTCGCAGAATACGGGATAGCTACAAAAACGCGAGTCTCGGCGCCTTACCAGAGAGCGATAACTATATTCCGCGAGAATGGCTTTGTGATAATTATTATCTTATCGACCGCGAAGGAAAGGCAGCTCTTTCATCACTCGAAGCATCAGAAAAGCTCCCTTCCGAAAGTGATGGATATCCCGTTATGTACAAAGCGGCAGTGAAGCTCTGTGGAATCTTATTTGAAGTTGGGAAAGAAGAATTTGAAGCGTTTCTTGAAGGAATGTCGGATGGGTATTCTTTTTCAAACTCAGAGTTATATGTTTTTAAAACACTTCTTGCCGCGGCGGCTATAGGAGTAATAGCAGATGTATGCGCGCTGATTCATACAAAGGAAGGAGGGGATACAAGAAAAATATCCGGTGGGATAACCACTCTTCGAGGGTTGTCGGGGTTGGATTTTTCGGAATCCTTTGAAAAGCTAAGTGAATGTGAAAATCTGCTTAAAAAGGATCCGTCAGGCGATTATTCGGATATGAGTGAAGAAACTAAGGAATATTACAGAAGATGTATCAGTGTTAGAGCAAAAAAAGAGGGAATAAGCGAAAAGGAATTTGTTGGCGCCGCCCTAAAAAAGGCAAGGGAGGCTTCTGATAAGCGTCAGAAGCATATAGGGGCACATATTATTCAGCAAGAAAAGCACGTTTTAGGTGGAAGCTTTGTGCTTTTGTCTTTTCTGTTTCCTGTTATCACTTCGATACTGACTGCTTTTTTAACAGATAGCATTTTTCTGGGAATATATCTGTTTTTTCCCTTTGCGGCAATATTAAAAGTGGTTCTTGAGGGTGTTATATCGCCGTTTTTGAAGCAGAAATTCGTTTGTTCAATGGAACCCGAAAAGCTAACGGGAAAAACAGAAACGGTAGTTGTGATTTCCTGTCTGATAACCTCTGCGGAACAAATAAAAAAGCTTATAAAAAACCTACTCAGAGTTCACCTATCGGGAAAAGGGATAAGATGCGGTCTTCTCGCAGATTTTAAGGAAAGCGATACTCCTACCAGACCGGAGGACGTGCACCTTCTTGCTGTATTGGAAAAGGAAATACGCAGACTAAACCGAGATAACGCCGGTGGTTTTTTTGCAGTTGTCAGAAAGCGTACCTTTATTCCGAGCGAAGGAAAGTATATGGGCCTGGAAAGGAAAAGGGGAGCAATAACAGAGTTTGTAAGATATATAAAAGACGGAGTATCTGCAGGATTCGCACTGATGACAGGGGAATTGAAGGATGTAACTGATGCAAAATATCTTCTTACTCTTGATGCCGATACTGAGGTATCAATAAACGCCGTTGCTGAAATGACTGCTGTATTAGAGCATCCGTTGAATAAAGTTGAGATAAAAAACGGAAGGGTGACAAACGGCTTTGGCATTGCCGTTCCTAGGTTAACAACCGATATAGACTCCTCCTCTAAAAGCTTTTTCTCACGTGTTTTTGCCGGAAGTGCAGGGCTTCACAGTTACGGTGGTTCAGGCGGTGATTTCTTTCAGGATATTTTCGGAGAAGGGCTTTTTACCGGAAAGGGCTTGATCGATGTAAACGCGTACTATACGTTGGTGGACGGTGCTTTCCCGTTGAATAAGATACTCAGCCACGATATTCTTGAGAGTGGCGTTATGAAGGCGTGTGTATTACCTGATACAGAGTTATCGGATTCTTTTCCAACTACTGTAAAATCTTGGCTTATACGTCTTGCGCGGTGGATCAGAGGTGATTTTCAGAATGGTATTTTTATTAAAAAGCTGATTTTGAACGAAAAGGGAAGCAGAGTCAGAAATAATCTCGGAATTTTTGATAAATACAAAATATATGAAAATATAAGACGTGCTCTTACCCCTGTTTATATTTTATCAGTCCTTATAGCATTTCTGCTGTTTGATTTCAAGCAGGAGGTGTTTTTTATTACCCTTCTTATGCTTGCGGTTTCTCCCGGAGATGTTTGGGGAGGTATAAAAGGGGTGTTAAGACC
>JAZNES010000256.1:0-8956 GCA_045588755.1 Eubacteriales bacterium
CCGCCCATAGGGCACATTACTATACGGTTCTTGATCTCGACGTTGCCTATCTTCCACGGTGTAAACAGCGCGTCGTATTTTGCGTTCATAGTTTTTCTCCTTGATATTTTAATGATCTTAAATATGTTTTCTGACGGCGGCAAATATGTCCTCTGCGATCTGCTCGACAGGTCTGTCGGCGTCTATAACGTAGATATTCTCTCCGTCTGCGCGAAGATCCTCGATGACCGACATAAACGCCGCTCTGACGCTCGTCAGCTTCTCGAGATTTTCGTATATCTCTACACTCTCGCGGCCGCGAGATATCCTCTCAAGGCTCTTTTCGGGGAGCAGATCGAGATATATGCAGAGATCGGGTCTGCGTATTTCGGGTGAAGTGAGATTCATAACCTTGACCCACTCGTAGTTTGTCGTAGTACCCTGATATGCGAGCGAGGAGTAATAATATCTGTCGCTTATAACGTCAAAGCCCTCTTCTATCATCTTGTCTATTCCTATCTCGGGATCCTTATTGTGAGCTATTCTGTCGAGAACGAACATTGCTGCCATCTCGCAGTCGCTCTTCTTTATCTCGCCTCCGAGCACACGGCGTATCTGCTTGCCCGTTTCAAGAGAGGTAGGCTCGGCGGTAAGACAGGGCTTTCTGCCCTCTTTTTCCATTCGCTTTACGAGAAGCTCGACCTGTGTGGTCTTTCCCGCGCCGTCGATCCCCTCGAAAACTATAAATTTTGCTGACATATATCCTCCAAAGCAGAGCGATCAACCCTCTGCATCTGTAATTTGCTTTCCGTTATAATACGCCTTGAATATCTCTGCCACGGTAGCCGAGGCGTTCGCACCCACAGCACCCTCCTCAAGAATACATACCGCCGCTATCTCGGGGTCGTCATAGGGAGCGACACCCGCGAAGAGCGCGTTGTCGACCTTTCCGTTGACCTCGGCAGTACCCGTCTTTCCGCCGACCGCGACAGAAAGGGAGGCAAATCTCTGCTTTATGCTTGAGTGAGAGTCAACGATGTCGCGCATTGCGTTCAGAATTATAGTGCGGTTTTCGGGCGAGATGCTTATAGTCTGCGCCACACTCTCCTCGTAGTCGAAAATGACCCTCTGAGTATAAAATTCTCTTACCGAATCGAGCAGGTGGGCGTTATACCTGTTGCCCCCGTTTGTAAGCGTTGCGGTATAGAGCGCCATCTGCAAGGGGGTGTAGGCGTGATTTGCCTGACCGATAGCCGCCGAGAGATCGTTTCCTTTGCTCCAAGGATCAGAGGAATTCGCGCTTCCGCCGACAGTTCCTGCATTTTCGGGTATCTCTATTCCGGTATGCGCGCCAAGCCCTAAGGGGAGAGTATATTTCGTTATATTGTCTGTTCCCATATCCATTCCGAGATAGTAGAAAAAGACGTTGCACGAATCTCTTATCGCCTCGGTGACGGTATAAGCTCCGTGATTTTCAAGGCAGGTAGGGTTGTGCAGGTGAGGGAAGACCTTGTTGCAGGTATACGAGGTAGAGAAGTCTATATTTTTCTCCTCAAGTGCGGCAAGGGCTACTCCGAGCTTATATACCGAACCCGGAGCGTAAGAGCCGCTGAGTGCTCTGTTCATCTCGGGAGAATTTTTATCGTTTCGAATAGTATCGTAATAATCGGGGTCGCTTATCTTAGTAAGGTCAAAGGTAGGGTAGGAGGCTATGGCAAGCACAGCTCCGCTGTTTGCGTCGACAGCTACTGCCGAGCCCGCGTTTGACGATGGCAGGGAATCGATGCTCTTTTTGAGCGAGTCCTCTGCGGCTATCTGCATATTTATATCTATAGTAAGCCAGACGTCGTTTCCGCTTATCGGCTCTACGAGATATTTTTTATCTATAATATTTCCGTTTTTGTCATAGGTGACCTCAAGAACGCCGTCCTGCGAGTGAAGATAGCTCTCAAAAGCCTTCTCACAGCCCGAATTTCCTACAAGGGCGTTCATTGAATATCCGAGTCCTTCGTAATATTCAAGCTCGCTTTCCTGTATCTTTCCGACTCTGCCGAGGATATGCGAGGCATAACCTGGGTAGGAGTAGACTCTGCCCGCCTCGATCTTGAAGTTTATTCCGTCGATGCCTGCCTCCTCGATAAAGCTTATAAGCTCTACGGGTACGTTTTTGGCAAGGGTATAGGGCTGATAATATCCAAAGCCCACCCTCTCCATCTCATAGCGCACGCGGAGAAGATCGGTTATCTCCTCGGTGGTATAATAATCCTCGTACATTCTGTATTTTCTCGCGAGTGCCGAGGCAAGCTCGTCGGCTGAGGTGTCACTTGGCAGATTATTTGAATCAAGTATTTTTTTGAGGTATTTGCTTTCATCTGAATTCGGATCGGATACCTTTGCCGAATAAGAAAATTTCGGATATAAGCCCTCGAGAACGTAAAAATCATCGCAAAGGCAAGCCGCGTTCCCCGTTATCTCGATAGCATCGAGCGCCTCAAGTATCGAACGGTTAAATTCGTGAGTGGTATCGGGTATCGCGCCGTATTCGAATATGACGTCGTATCTCGTTTCATTTCCGACAAGAAGTACTCCGTTGCGGTCGTATATCTCTCCGCGAAGTCCTGCAACCGAATAGGTCCTTACGACCTGGTCGGGATTTATCTGATTTGTCATATCGCCCTTTTTCTGAATATCTCCGAGCTTTATCAGATAGAAGACGATCACGGCGAGAAAGATCACGAGAACACCGATACATCTTCTCGAAAGTATCTGTGTTTTTCTCTTTGGAGCTCTTGAGGGCTCTAAGGGGTCAAAAAGAGTGCGTTTTTGTTTTCTGCGCATTATAAATTTCACCTTTAATTGAATTTATCGAGTCGCAAGCGCCTTTTGGAGTCGATAGGTATCATACAAAGCTTGACTATAAAGAATATAGGCAGGCAGACTATGAAGGTGCAGATCGTCTCGGGGAGCAGTATTTCCCAGAGCATCTTAAAAAAAGGATACGAGCTTGAACGGTAAAGAACGTTCGCTATAGTAAAGAGTGATTTCGAGAGGGAAAATACCGCGAGATTGACCATCCACGAAAGAAATCCGGGGAGCATCTTTTTTGCCAGCGTTCCGCAAAACGCTCCGACGAGAAGATAGAAAAGAGGGGAAAGGGAGAGCCCAGACGAGCCTATGGCATCGATAACGAAGCCTGCTCCTATTCCGCATACAGCCGCCGCCTTTTGCGTATCAAGCATAGCGATAGCGACCACGAGCCCGAGTATGAGGTCGGGTGTAGCGGGCAGAAAGCTGAGCTGTGCAAAAAATGAACATTCGATTATTGCAAGGAAAAATATAACGGGTATATAGACGGCGCATCTTTTGAGAAGAAGCTGTCGGTTAGACTCGTTTCTGTAGGGCGTGCGCATCAGTTCGTACCTCCGTTCTGCGCATATCCCGTAACTATCATAAGTCTGTTGACGTCGTCGATATCGTCAAGCGCTACTGCGGGACGGATAGTGGCGCTGAGAGTTCTTGTCGATTCGTCGGCGCTTATCTGTATTATCTCTCCGACCAAAAGCCCCGAGGGGTATACGCTTCCGTTACCGCTTGTGAATATCCTGTCGCCGACCTTTATATCAGCCGTTGCGGCTATATAGGTCATAACGCAGTTTCCCTCCTGACGAAGAAGGCTGTCGCCTTCGACCACACCCGTGACACCCGAGCGTTCTGTATAAACTCCGACAGAGCTTGCCGTCTCTATTATACTTACGACCTTCGCCCAATCGAGTCCGCATTCCGAAACGTATCCGAAGACTCCGTCCTCGGTTATTACCGGCATCTGACGCTTTATCCCGTGGGCGCTTCCGCGGTTCACGGTAAGTACGGTCGAGTAGTTTCCCGACTCGCGAGAAACGACTATGGCACTCGTCAATTGAAGGGTAGGGGTCTGAGTTTTAAGGTCAAGATATCCCTTGAGCCAATCGTTTTGCTCCCTTAAAAGCTCGTTTTCGAATATCAGGTCGTCCTTATCCCGAAGCTCCTCTTTGAGCTTCTCGTTTTCCTCTTTAAGCTCGTCGTATTCGGTAAATACCGAAACGAAGCCGCTCGCGGCGTCAGCCACCTTATTGCCGCACCATTCAAACGGAAGGGCTACCGTCTTTATTACGTTGCGCAGAACTCCCGTATAGCCGAATATCGAGAGCACCGACGGCACGAGCACGAGCACGAGCGCTACACAGAGGCTGATTATAAAAAATTTAGACTTAAAAAAATTCATATCCATCCTTCCGAATCGTTCTTCTTATTCGGTCATCTCATTCTGTATTTGAGAAGGTCGCCCAGCGCCCCCTCACTTTCTATTATCCTTCCGATACCCATAGCAACGCTCTCGAAGGGACGTTGGGGAAGAGTTACCTTTATTCCCGTTCTCTCTCTTATAAGAGTGTCAAATCCTCTGAGCATCGCGCCGCCTCCCGTGAGCATCATTCCTCTGTCGTATATATCGGCAGAAAGCTCGGGAGGAGTTTCCTTGAGGGTCTTGAGTATTGTGGCTATTATCTTATCAAGCTCGCCCTTGATGGCGTTTCTTATATCCTCGGAGGATATAACTGCCGTCGTTGCGCGGCTCGTCGTTGAGCTTGCTACCGCCGTTCGTCCGAAGATAGACATAGAGCCTCTGTCTGCTGTGGGGTGAGCCGAGCCTATCTTTCTTTTAAGCTCCTCTGCGGTAGTCTGGCCTATATGTATGTTCTTGTATATCCTCAGATATTCTATTATCGCGTTGTCGATATTATCTCCGCCGACTCTCGAGGCGTTCGGCGCGACGATACCTCCAAGGCTTATGATAGCCGCCTCGGTAGTTCCACCGCCGACGTCAACTATCATGCTTCCTCTTGCCTCGCCTATGCGAAGTCCCGCGCCTATTGCGGCGGCTATCGGAGCTTCTACGAGTGCCACAGTCTTTGCGCCCGCCTCGAGAACTGCCTCCTCAACGGCGCGCTTTTCGACGTCGGTGACGCCGTAGGGAATGCTTATTATTACCGAAGGTCTGCTGAAAAGCGAGATAGACTTCGTTATCTCAAAGAAGGCACGCAGCATCTTTGCCGTTACGTCGCAGTCGGAAATGACTCCACCGACGAGGGGATTGAAGGCAACGATACCCTCGGGAGTTTTTCCGAGCATCTTCTTTGCCTCGACGCCGATGTTCACTAATTCGCGGCTCGATTTCTCTATCGCGACCACACTCGGAGTGCGGAGTATTATGCCTTGCATCTTTGAATATATAAAGGTATTTGACGTGCCGAGATCGACACCTATAAGCTTAGCCACGAATTTTCACCTCCTTGTCAAATTTTGATTTATCGGTGAGTTTGGATTTATGCGGGGAAAACTTTTTTGAAAAAAAGCTTTCCCCCGCACCCCCCTTCAAAAAACTTTTACCAAATTGGCAAAAGTTTTTGTGACGTCCTCACTCTAAATACCGCTCACCTCATTTGTTTATGCCCGTTGTGAGCACGGAGAGCGGAGCAAGGGCTGCGGGAGCAAGTCCAAATGTTTGAAAGTTTTGGGAAAGCGTGAAAACCTTTTTCCAAAAAGGTTTTCACAATAATCTTAACGCAATCTATCTAACTAAAAATTCCCAAACGGAATTCCGTTTTTCTTTGCCAATCTAAAAAGGCAGTTGGGGTCAAGGCCGACTACATTGAAATAGGGTCCGTCTATTCTGTTTACTATAACGGACGCTTTTTCCTGAATTCCGTACGCTCCTGCCTTGTCCATCGGAGAACCGCTCTGTATATAAGACTCTATAAAAGCCTCGTCGAGCTCGTCGAAGAACACCTTGGTCACAGAGGCATCTGTGTAGGTCACGCCGCGGTAGGTCAGTGCCATTCCGCTCACGACCGCGTGCTCTCTGCCCGAAAGCATTCTGAGCATTCTTCCGGCGTCCTCTTCGTCGCGCGGCTTGCCGAGTATCTCACCGTCGCAGGCAACGACTGTGTCGGCAGAGATTATCACGGTATCAGAAAGCTCCTCTCCGTGCTCGAACAGCATCTTAGCAACAGCTATTCCTTTCTGGGAGGCAAGCTCCTTTGTCAGAAGAACAGGGTCGGTCACGTCACTCTTTTCGTCGGTGTCCGACACCACGACCTCAAATTCAAGACCGATTGCCGAAAGTATCTCTTTTCTTCTCGGGGATGCCGAGGCAAGAATATATCTCATAGGACTCTCCATAAAGTTAATATCATATAATATTATAATCCAAATTACATTATATCACAACAAATGAGCTTTTGCAACTCCCTTGAGAGCATAAATTGAGATATTTTTAAGAAAATCAAAAAAAATTCAAAAAGCTATTGACAAAGGCTTCTTTGTATGGTATCATATTATGCGTTATCCAAAGACAGCAGGTTACGGTAAAGGCGAAGAGCTCTCCTGCCGAGGACGAACAATATACTGAATTTACGTATTTTGGTCTTTCCTTGTGCAGAGCTGCGTCTTGCCGGGAAAGATTTTTTTATTCCTGCTAAAATTTCAGAAGGAGGTAAAAACAATGCCCAGTAAATCAATTCTTGAACAGAAGCAAGCTGTTGTGGCAGACCTCGCAGAGAAGCTCAGAAATTCTCCCGCCGGCGTAGTCGTTAACTATCAGGGTATTACCGTTGAGGACGACACGAATATGCGTAAGGCTTTGCGTGAAGCAGGCGTTAAGTATATGGTTATGAAGAATTCTCTCACAGGCAGAGCTTGTGAAGAGGTAGGTCTTGGCGATATGAAGCAGTACCTTGTAGGTATGACCGCTATCGCAGTAAGTGAGACCGATCCTATTGCTCCCGCAAAGGTTATCAAGAAGTACGCAGACAAGATCGAGTCCTTCCAGATACTCGCAGGTTACCTTGACGGCGCAGTTGTAGATGCAAACACCGTTGTAGCGCTTGCAGATATTCCTTCGAAGGAAGTTCTTATTGCAAAGTTCCTCGGAAGCATCAAGTCCCCTCTTTACGGACTCGCATATGCTCTCCAGGCAGTCGTCGACAGAGACGGCGAAGCAGCTCCCGCAGAGGCGTAAGTCTTTGCAAAGTGGCGTGATAAAAATAAAATTTATCGCACCGCTCAAGCAATGCGCATAAGCGCAAAAATCTATTAAATTTACAAATTATCAGGAGGAAATTAAAAATGGCATCTGAGAAAATCACAAACCTTGTTGAAGAGATAAAGTCTCTCACAATACTTGAACTTGCTGACCTCGTAAAGGCAGTTGAAGAGGAGTTCGGTGTATCCGCAGCAGCACCCGTAGGCGTTGTAGCAGCAGCAGGCGCAGCAGCACCCGCAGCAGAGGAGAAGACCGAGTTCGACGTAATCCTTAAGGAGTTCGGAGCTAAGAAGCTCGACGTTATCAAGGTAGTTCGTGAGATCACTGGTCTCGGACTTAAGGACGCTAAGGATCTCGTTGAGGGCGCTCCCAAGGAAGTTAAGACCGGCGTTTCCAAGGAAGAGGCTGAGAATCTTAAGAAGTCTCTCGAAGAGGCTGGCGCAGTTGTTGAGATCAAGTAATTTTACTTATATCTGCAACGAAAAACCGTTTTGTCGCATGACAAAACTGTTTTTTTCTTTATTTATAAGCGCAAATGACCTTGACAAGACTTGAAAATAATATTATAATTATTATATATTATAATGTGTAACTGTGCCAAGGCGACGCTTTGGCGGATTAGAGGAAATATGATAAGAAGTATGACCGCCTTCGGCAGATGCCGCAAGGAGATAGACGGAAGAGATATTACCGTTGAGATAAGATCCGTGAACAATCGATTTTTTGATTGCTCGGTCAGAATTCCGAGAGCCTATTCCTACCTTGAGGAAAAGATAAAGCCTTATCTTCAGTCAAAAGGAATAAGTCGCGGAAAGGTCGACGTTTCAATAAGCATTGAGAGAGTAGGAACTCCCGAAACACACATCGCTATTGACGAGGCATACGCCGCCGAATACATCTCTGCGCTTCGCGCTCTTGGCGAGCTTTTCGGTCTTGCCGACGACATAAGCGTTATGAAGGTCGCGCAGAACAAAGAAATATTTACCTTCAAAAAGGAAGAGGACGACGTAGAGCGCGATTGGGAAATTCTTTCCGAGGTGCTTGGCGAGGCGGTAGATGCTTTTGTTGGCGCAAGAGAACGGGAGGGTGCTAACCTTGAGGCTGATCTCAGAGGCAAGGTGGAAAATCTCAAGGCGAGCGTCGAAAAGATATCGGGGCTTTCGGCTGACGACATAGAGGGCTATCGCAAAAAGCTTGAAGAAAAGCTGCGCGAGATGCTTTCCGACAACAGGATCGTTTTCGATGAGAACCGCATACTTACAGAGTGCGCGATATTTGCCGACAGAGTGGCAATTGATGAGGAGCTTGTAAGACTCGGCTCGCATTTTGACGGCTTTTATGATATCCTCGCTTCGAGCGAGCCCGTCGGACGCAGACTCGATTTTCTTATTCAGGAGATGAACCGCGAGACCAATACCATCGGCTCGAAGTGCTCAAACTCCGAGATCGCGACTCTTGTCGTGGATATGAAGTGCGAGATAGAAAAGATAAGGGAGCAGATACAGAATATTGAATGATCCCACAAGGGCATTACAGGTCGGTATAAAAGCAAAAAAGCGGAGGTCAGTATGAAGTTTATAAATATAGGATTTGGAAATATGGTTGCCGCAGACAAGGTAGTTGCCATCGTCAGCCCAGATTCTGCGCCGATAAAAAGGCTTATGCAGGACGCCAAGGACAGCGGCAGAGTTATCGACGTCTCCTGCGGAAGACGCACGAGAGCGGTCATCATCACCGACTCTGAGCATATAATACTCTCTGCGATACAGACGGAGACCATTACCAACAGGCTTGCAAGTGACGAGGAGGCTCCCACACTCGACGAGACCGATGAGGAAGAATAATTTTTGTTAATTTAAGTGCCGAATGGCAAAGGAGAAAAAATATGATATATCCTAC
>JAZNES010000257.1:0-3642 GCA_045588755.1 Eubacteriales bacterium
TGCTTACACACTGTCGAGATAACGGCGTGAGGTCTTAAGACCTCGGTGCTGTCCTCGGGGATATAATCGTCTATCTTCCATTTAGCGATCTTATCGTGCCAAGCCTCGTGGGTCTTTGGCTTTACGTGCTTAAGAAGCGCTTGAAGAACAGTTTTAATATCACCAACTATACTGTAATCGGCAACGATTATCTTGTTTATCTCACTCGGGTCTATATCTATATGTACTATCTTTGAATTGTGCCCGAATTTGTTGACGTTGAGTGCCACTCGGTCACTGAAACGAGTACCTATAGCAAGCATAAGGTCTGCTCGGTTGGCCGCGCTGTTTGCCGAATAACTTCCGTGCATTCCCATAAGTCCGAGATTGTTTCTCTCTCCGTATCCGAGAACGCCTGCCGCCATAAGCGTATGCGCCGCGGGAATATCTGCTCTGTTTATAAGCTCTCGAAGCTCCTCTGTTGCCTCAGACAGCTTTACGCCGCCGCCAAAGTATATAAAGGGTCTCTCGGAGCGATTGATAAGGTCTGCTATCTCCCCGATGTCCCCGACTATCTTTTGGCTTCGTTCTATCTTTTTTGCTTCCTGAGGAACGTAGGTCGTCTTATCAGCCGTAACGTCCTTCGGAATATCTATAAGCACGGGCCCCGGACGTCCGCTTGCGGCTATCTCAAAAGCTTTTCTTACCGTGTCAGCAAGCTCATCTACCTTTCTGACGACGAAATTGTGCTTTGTAATGGGCATCGTTATACCCGTTATATAGACCTCCTGAAAGCTATCGCAGCCGATAAGTGGTGTGGCCACGTTACCCGTTATAGCGACCATAGGAACGCTGTCCATATATGCGGTAGCTATTCCCGTAACGAGATTAGTCGCGCCGGGACCGCTTGTCGCGATAACGACTCCCGTCTTTCCTGTAGCTCTCGCATAGCCGTCAGCCGCGTGAGCCGCTCCCTGTTCGTGAGCCGTCATATAATGGGTTATTTTATCACTGTACTTGTAAAGAGCATCGTATATATTAAGTACCGCTCCACCCGGATAGCCGAAGACGGTGTCGACGCCCTGTTCAAGCAAAACGTTTACAAGTATTTCAGAACCGTTTAATATCATTTAGACCTCCTGATGTTCATATTTTTAAGGGAAGCAAGAAGAGCCGCAAATATACAAAAAGACCCTTATCTCTTAAAGATTAAAGAGACAAAGGTCTATAAACTCTCTGCGGTACCACTCTTATTGCTGAAAAATCAGCCACCTCATTGCTTCACCTGTCAGTAAAGCTGTCCTTGATAACGGTGACATTCCGTCTGCGCCTACGCAACAGCTGTCTTCGGGCAGAAGCTCGGGGAGGAGATTCATCTACTCGTGATTCCGACTCGCATCGACCGTCGGATTTCTGAAAACACAAGGTAAACTACTGATTCCCTTTATCGCTTTTCTTTGTGAATACAACAATTTTACCACGAAAACAAATCTTTGTCAATACAAAAAGAAATATTTTTTAATTTGGTTTATTTTTTACAATTTTTATTTTTGAAGTCTTGTATATTTCTGCAATATAGCCACAGTAACAGCATCAAAGCTCGGCTATGACCCCAACCTCAACGAGCACTCCCTTGGGGAGCTGCTTTGCGGCAACGCAGGAGCGTGCGGGCTTCGAGGTGAAATATTTTCCGTATACCTCGTTAAATTCCGCAAAATCTGCCATCTCCGCAAGGAAACAGGTCGTCTTTATTGCTTTATCAAGAGAAGTGCCTGCCGCCTCGAGAACTGCTGATAGGTTTTTACACACCTGCTCTGTCTGCGCCTTGATGCCTACTGCCTCTACCTGTGAGGTCTCGGGATTTATAGCTATCTGCCCCGAGGTGAATACAAGATTTCCGCATTTTACCGCCTGACTGTACGGACCTATCGCGTCGGGCGCATTTTTTGTATATACCTTTTCACTCATATCTCTATCTCCTTATCAATAAGAAACTATTTTAAATCCTGCCTTCTCGAGCTCGGCAGTTATATCCTTGATATGTTCATAATTCTTGGTTTCAAGCACCAGACGCAAGAAGCAGCCGTTTATGTCCTTGGTCTCACTCGCTCTCTCGTGATGTACCGATATGACGTTGGCGCCAAGCGCGGCAATTATAGTTGAAACCGTCTGAAGCTGACCGGGCTTATCCATAAGCTCAAGGCAAAGATTGCAAGTCCTTCCCGATGTCAGAAGACCGCGCTCTATAACTCTTGAAAGAATAGTAACGTCGATATTACCGCCCGAAACGACACAGACCACCTTTTTGTTCTTCACGGGAAGCTTATTGAACATTACAGCCGCAACAGACACCGCGCCCGCGCCCTCGGAGATCATCTTGTGCTGCTCGATTAGCGCAAGTATCGCAGAGGAGATCTCATCCTCGGTAACGGTAACTATCTCGTCAACATATTTTGAGCAAAGCGCGAAGGTGTTCTCTCCGGGCTGCTTGACTGCAATACCGTCCGCGATGGTAGAAACGTGACTAAGACGCTCTATCTTTTTGTCGTTTATCGAGTTATACATGCTCGGAGCACCTGCGGCTTGAACACCGTAGACCTTTACGTTTGGTGCCAAGTGCTTAATAACGTAAGCAATTCCCGATATAAGTCCGCCGCCACCGATCGGAACGACTACCGCGTCAAGATCCTTAAGCTCGTTAAGTATCTCAAGTCCTATCGTAGCCTGTCCCGCGATCACCGCGTCATCGTCAAAGGGATGCACGAAGGTATAACCCATCTCGTCGCGAAGTCTCAGTGCGTGGTTGTAGGCATCGTCGTATACTCCGGGAACCATAACGACCTCGGCACCGTAGCTCTTGGTCGCCTCGGCCTTCGAGATAGGTGCGCCGTCGGGAAGACAGATGACCGATTTTATACCGTATTTAGAGGAAGCAAGCGCAACGCCCTGCGCGTGATTTCCCGCAGAGCAAGCTATCACTCCCCTTTTCTTTTCCTCGTCTGAAAGCTGGGATATCATAAATCCCGCGCCTCTGACCTTAAACGAACCCGTTACCTGCAGGTTCTCGGGCTTGAGATAGACGTTGCATTCGGGATTGATCTTGGGAGAGGCTATAAGAGAGGTCTCTCTTATAACGTTTTTAAGAACGTAGGAAGCCTGATATACCTTATCAAGTGTAAGCATAATAAAATCCTTTCGATAAAAAAATAAAGTCCTCATCTCACAAAAGAGACGAAGACGAACAAAATATCTCCGCGGTACCACTCTGCTTGTCACAAGGACCACTCACTGCATACGAAATATGCGCTCTCTTAACGCGAGAATACGCGCCGTTCTACTCTCAGACACGATTTTAACGGCGGGCTCAAGGGTGATTTAGTATCGAAATGCCTTACCGCTTCGCAGCAACCAACGGCTCTCTGAAAAAGCTTTTTTCGTACCGCTCCCTGTCAATGCCTTATTTACGTTATATTTTACTCCCTTTTTCTCCCTTTGTCAATAGGTTAAATAAATTTTATCGCAAGAAAATCCCCCCGACCGAAATTGAACTGCCCCAAATTGTGCAGACAGTACAAAAAGCCCCTTGTGGGTAGCATATTTAATAATTAAGCAACGAACTGACATCGCTTTTCGAGTGGTGTCAGTTTTGTTTTTAGTTGGATA
>JAZNES010000258.1:0-2018 GCA_045588755.1 Eubacteriales bacterium
CACTTATTCGTAACGGTTATTGGATAAATGAGAGCAATCTCAAGGAGGCGATGCCCGTATTCGTTAAGACCGCCGAAAAATACGGCCTTGAGGTCAAATATGCCGACACCGATATTGCTATTACCGACGTGGAAAAGAAGGCTGACCTCCTGAAGGCTATGAGTGACAGCGGTATTGAAAAATTCCGTCTTGCGTATTCATACAAAAAGGATTTTGAGGGCAGAATACGTGAGATCGAGGAGTTTACCAAGAGAAATCTTGCGAAGGTTGCCGAGGTCGCCGAGAAAGCAAACATTCAGGCGGTGGTGCAGATCCACGGCTTAGCATATCCTCATAACGCCACTACCGCGTATAACTGTGTCAAGGGTCTTGATCCCAAGTTTCTCGGTGTTAAGCTGGATCCCGGAAATAACTTCTCGATCGAAGGCTATGAGCTTCTGACCTATCAGGTGCCCCTGCTTGGCGAATACATCTGCGCTCTCGGTGAAAAGGACGCTATGATGGTGCGCGGAGAGGACAAGGGAGACGGCAACAAGGGCTGGTACCGTCCCTTCGCTCCGGCGCAGAACGGTGCGACAAACCATATCACACTCTTTGAAGAACTGAAGAAGATCGGATTTTCGGGTCCCGGTATCTTTATGCCTATGTATCATCCCGAAAGCTTTGAGCTTATGGAGAAGGAGTTTATTGGTGAGATCAAATACTTCAAGGATCTTGAGGAGAAATTTGGTTTATGAGAATTTGCATAATAGGTTGCGGCAGAATCGCCAAGAGCCATATAGCGGGAGCGTCTCAAATAGCGGACAAGATTCAGATCGTTGCTGCGGTTGGCAGAGATCTCGGTAAAACACGCGATTTCTGTCTTGAATACGGAATTGAAAATGCCTTTGATTCATTTGAAGACGCTGTTGCGAGTGTGGACTTTGAAGCGGTGGATATATGTCTTCCAAATCATCTCCACGCGGAATATACCGTGAAGGCGGCAGAGGCGGGAAAGCATATTTTACTTGAAAAGCCTATGGCTAATACGGTTGCGGAGTGCAAAATAATGAACGATGCGGCAAGGAAGAATAACGTGACCTTGATGATAGGTCAAAGCCGCAGATTTTTTGAGCCCGTTATGGCTTCCATCGACCGAATAAACAAGGGAGAGATAGGCGAGCTTGTCAGTGTATCGGCAAATCTCTACGCTTATCTCGAAAAAGCGCCTACCGAGTGGTGGAATAGGGTCGAGACGGCGGGGGGGCTTATGATACCCATCTGGGGTAGCCATATCATCGACTATTGCCTTTGGGCATTCGGCGAGACACCCAAAAGAGTTTATTGCGAGTCTTATTCGGTCAATCCCACATGGGAGGGAGAGGACGAGGTCATTATGACGCTCGGCTTCAGCGGTGAACGCTTTGCGGCTATCAGAATGTCGTGGAATACCAAAATGAAGGACGAATCCTGGAACGGCGAGGGCAAGATGCTCTCCAGTGCCGACGCGATCTATGAAAGGTACATTCAGGGCACGAAAAAGACGATGTATCTGAGCGATGAAACAAAGCTTTCCTTAAACGGTCGTCTTGTCTGCGAGGATGACGGAAGCCTTTCTAATTTTGCCCGACAGTATCTTGAATTTGTTGATGCGGCAGAGTTTGGCAGAGAGCCGATCTCCTCAGGCGACAAGATAATCGAGGTCATCAAAGTTCAGGAGGCGGCACTTGAGAGCGCAAGGATTCACCAAGTTATTGAGCTTAAATGAGAAGAGGATAGAAAAATGAGAAAAATAGGACTTTCCGGTCAGATGTTTGACGACAGATCAGTCTGGGATCACCTTGAAGCGGCGGTAAGATATGGCTATGATACAGTCGAGCTTCGTTCAACACATGTGAATCCTAACGTGTCTCCCGATACGTTAAGTGAAATTAAGAATTTTTTGAATGATAAGAATATTTCTGTAAACGGCCTTTCCTGTTTTACGGGAAATTATGCTCTTCTTGACGAGGATGGATGCGAGACAGCTTTTGAGACCT
>JAZNES010000259.1:0-3447 GCA_045588755.1 Eubacteriales bacterium
GAGCGCCCCGTTATGGGTCAGCTTGCAAATGAGGTAAGAGCAGTCATTGAAACTGCTATCAAATCCCGCTCAAGTGAGCTTGCCGCAAAGGAGCTTGAAAACAAATTAAAATCTGAAAAGATCGACGTCACTGTTCCCGGCAAGAAGCTGACTATGGGGCATATCCATCCTCTTACTGCCGTACAAAGAGAGCTTGAGGATATCTTTATAGGTATGGGATTCTCTATTGCCGAAGGACCCGAGGTCGAATACGATTATTATAACTTTGAGGCGTTGAATATTCCCCCGAATCACCCTGCAAGAGATACTCAGGATACATTCTATATAACCGAAAATATTCTGCTGCGCTCACAGACCTCGCCCGTTCAGGTAAGAGTTATGGAGAAGCAGCAGCCCCCTATAAGAATAATTTCTCCCGGAAGAGTTTACCGTTCAGATGCCGTTGACGCTACTCACTCTCCCCTTTTCCATCAGCTCGAAGGACTTGTTATTGACAAGGGTATTACTATGGGTGACTTGAAGGGTGCACTTGAATCATTCGCTAAATCCTTGTTCGGTGAGTCGACAAGACTTCGTTTCCGCCCTCACCACTTCCCCTTCACAGAGCCTTCTGCCGAGGTTGACGTTTCTTGCTTCGTATGTGGCGGAAAGGGTTGTCGCATATGTAAGGGTGAAGGTTGGATAGAGATTCTTGGCGCAGGTATGGTACACCCGTTCGTGCTCTCTAATTGCGGAATTGATCCCGAGGTTTACAGTGGATTTGCATTCGGAGTCGGAATTGAACGTGTTGCTATGACCAAATACGGAATAGACGATATGCGTTTGTTGTATGAAAACGATATGCGTTTTCTTGAACAGTTTTAATAGGTGAGGAGGAATAAAAATGAATTTATCAAGAAATTGGCTGGCTGACTTTGTTGATGTCAGCGACATAGATAATAAAGCATATTCCGACAGAATGACCGATACGGGTTCTAAAGTCGAGGGCTTTGAAGTATTGGGCAGTGATATTGAAAACGTTGTTGTATCGAAGATTTTGAAAATAACACCCCATGAAAACAGCGATCATCTGCAGATATGTCAGATGGATATTGGAAACGGCACAGTTACACAGATAGTTACCGGTGCACAGAATGTTTTTGAGGGCGCGATAGTGCCTGCCGCGATACCCGTGGCAAAGCTTCCCAGAGACGTTGTTATAAAATCCGGAAAGCTTCGCGGTGTTCAGTCGGATGGTATGCTCTGCTCTATGGGTGAGCTTGCTCTTACAGAACACGATATGCCGGGTGCTGTTGCTGACGGAATACTTATACTTGACGACAGCTTTGAAGCTATGATAGGCAAGGACATAAAGGAAGCTCTTATGCTTAATGACGACGTCGTTGAGTTTGAGATAACCTCTAACCGTCCCGATTGCCTTTCGGTAATAGGTCTTGCAAGAGAGACCGCCGTTTCATTTGACCGCGAATTGAAGCTTCATACTCCCGTAGTTAAGGGTACGGAGTCTAATGAAAAAGTAGAAGATTTTCTTTCTGTCAAGATCTCTGCTCCCGATCTTTGTCAGAGATACTGCGCAAGAGTGGTTAAAAACGTAAAGATCGAGCCTTCTCCTATGTGGATGCGCAGAAGACTTCGCGCAAGTGGCGTAAGACCTATAAACAATATCGTAGATATTACAAATTACGTAATGCTTGAATATGGTCAGCCTATGCACGCATTCGATTATACCTGCCTTGGCGGTTCTGCTATAAACGTTCGCAGAGCGGAAAACGGAGAAAAGTTCGTTTCGCTTGACAGTCAGGATCATACTCTTGACGATTCTATGCTCGTTATTGCCGACGGTGAAAAGGCGGTGGCACTTGCGGGTATTATGGGCGGAGAAAACAGCGAGATCACCGATAACACAAAAACTATCGTATTTGAATCAGCATGCTTCCTCGGTTCTTCGGTTCGTGTAACGGCAAAGAAGAATGGAATGAGAACTGAGAGCTCTGCAAGATTTGAAAAGGGACTCGATCCTGAAAACTGTTATCCTGCTCTCGAAAGAGCCTGTGAGCTTATAGAGCTTCTTGGTGCTGGTGAGGTCGTAAACGGCGTTATTGACGTATATCCTGCTCCCGAGAAAGAATTTTCCTTGCTTCTCGATCCCGATGTTATAAACAAATTCCTTGGAATAGACCTCTCGGCTGATTATATGAAAGAGATCCTTACAAGCCTTGGCTGTAAGGTAACAGATAGTACTGTGACTGTTCCCTCTTTCAGAAATGATCTTCGCTGTATGAACGATATTGCCGAGGAGATAGTCAGAATATACGGATACAATAAGATCCCTTCGACCAATATAAAGGCAGAGACCACACGCGGAGGCAGAACGGCTAAACAGCAGTTTGAGGTCAATATCGAAAGAGCTATGGTAGGAATGGGAGTTTCTCAAATACAGACGTTCTCATTTATCAGCCCTAAGTTTTATGATAAGATAAATCTTCCCGAAGACAGTGCGCTTCGTAAATCTATAGTTATTTCGAATCCTTTGGGCGAGGATACCAGCGTAATGAGAACTACCGCTCTTCCCTCTATTCTTGAAGTTATAACGAGAAACGTAAACTTTAATAATGAAAACGTTGCGCTTTTTGAGAACGCTTCTCTCTATATCCCCACAGGTGCTGACACTCTTCCCGAAGAAAAGAAGGTCACTATGGTCGCAATGTACGGTAACGTTGATTTTTACTCGATCAAGGGAATTTGTGAGAACGTTATGGCACTTGCAGGTATTAAAAATGCAGAATACGTAGCGGTTAGTGACAATCCTTCTTATCACCCCGGAAGATGCGCCTCAATTACGCTCAACGATACCGTTCTCGGTACTCTTGGTCAGGTTCATCCTTCTGTAATGCAAAACTATGGAATATCGGTGCCCGTATATGCTGCAGAGCTTAATTTTGATAAGCTTTTTGAGCTTTCGAATACCGATAAGCACTATAAAGCTCTTCCCAAGTTCCCCGCTTCCACCCGTGACTTCTCCTTTGTATGTGACAAGGACCTTGAAGTAGGTAAGATAGAAAAGGTAATGGCAAAGGCAGGCGGAAAGCTCGTAGAGGATATAAAACTCTTTGATATCTACACGGGTAGCCAGGTTGCACAGAACAAGAAATCCGTATCTATAAGAGTAACTCTCAGAGCGTCTGACAGAACTCTTACTGTAGAAGAGACTGAAAAGGTTTCGGAGAAGATCCTCGCGGCTCTTGACAAGGAGCTTGGTATAAACCTCCGCGCTTGATTTCTATGACGGTGTAGATTATGGAAAAAGAAAAGGTACTGAGAATCAACGAATTGGCACGCAAATCCAAAGCTGAAGGGCTTTCACCCGAAGAGCTGGAGGAGCAAAAAAAGCTTCGTGAGGAATATATTGCCGATTTTAGAGCTTCTATGGGAATGATGCTCGATAAT
>JAZNES010000260.1:0-2229 GCA_045588755.1 Eubacteriales bacterium
CTGAAAATTAAAACAAAAAATAATGAAAAAAATAAAATTTTTAATTTTAAATTCATTTTTATTTCTCCTTTAACAAATAATTTATTCTTTAATTATATCATTTCAGATTAATTTGTCAAATCAAATAATAATTGAATTTACAGTGTCATTTATATTTTTTGAAATTTACCATAAGATACATGTAAAAAACATCTTGATTTTTGGACAATATGGTGATATAATAATAAATGTGGACATAAATTATGGTTATAATCACCAAAAAAACAGAAAGGCTTTATATATGGAAGATTTTACTAAAAATTTTGGATTCAAGCATAAAGCGGGAGTTTTGATGCCTGTAAGCAGTCTGCCGTCAAAGTACGGTATAGGAAGCTTTGGCAAGGCTGCACACGATTTTATTGACTTTCTTGATGCTACCGGACAAAAGTGCTGGCAGGTTCTTCCTCTTAACCCCACCTCTTACGGAGACAGTCCCTATCAGTCTCCCGCATCGGTTGCCGGCAATCCTTATTTTATAGATCTCGACATTCTTGCCACTAAAAAATTGCTTACAAAAGCCGAGCTCGCGGAGCAGAAGAATGATTCTAAGAAGGTAGATTACGGGTGGCTCTTCGGTGCAAGATATAAGGCTCTCCGTTCGGCTTTTTCACGTTTTGAACCAAATGCGGCTTATAAAAGGTTTGTAAAAAAGAACGCAGATTGGCTTGAAAAATACGCTCTCTTTATGGCGCTTAAGGTTCACTATAATTATTGCCAGTGGACACTTTGGAGCGATGAGCATCGCAATTATCATAAGGCTGTTCTGCGCAAAGGCGAATTTGAGAGCGAGATGTCATTCTGGCGTTGGGTTCAGTATGAGTTTGCAACAGAGTGGCAGGAGATAGTAAAGCATGCACATGAAAAGGGGATTTTGATAATCGGCGATATGCCCATTTACGTTGCTCACGACAGTATGGACGTTTGGGCGGCAAGCGAGCAGTTCCTACTTGACGAAAACTACAATCCCACCGTTGTTGCAGGCTGCCCCCCCGACGGATTTTCTCCCGACGGTCAGCTCTGGGGCAATCCCATATACAATTGGGAGCTTATGGAGAAGGACGGCTTCTCCTGGTGGATCGACCGTGTAGGTTCAGCGTTCCAGCTTTACGATATTCTCAGAATAGACCACTTCCGCGGATTTGCGGGCTACTACAATATTCCTTACGGACATGATACCGCAAAATACGGCAAGTGGGACAGTGCCCCCGGTATAGCTCTCTTCCGCACTATTGCAGAAGCGTATCCTAAGGCAAAAATAATCGCCGAGGATCTCGGATTCATCACCGAGGACGTTCGAGAGCTTCTCTTAGATACAGGATTTCCCGGAATGAAGATGCTTCATTTCGCATTTTATGACGAGGACAGCGAATATCTCCCAAGAACATACGATACAAAGAATTGCGTGGCATATTCATCATCCCACGACTCGGATTGTACGTATACCTGGATAAAGAATCTGTCGGGCGATGCAAGGACAAGATTTAAAAAGGAATGTCCGAGAAATACCGAGCAGAGCCGCACGTGTGATCTTATTGAATTTGCATTCAGAAGTATTGCAAATCTTGCGGTAGTTCCAATGCAAGATTATCTTGAACTTTCCAACGAGGAGGGAAGAATGAATACTCCCGCGACCGCTGTTGGTAACTGGGGCTGGAGAATGTCTCCCAGATACGATACCGAAAAGCTCAGATCAAAGATGTTGGATCTTGTTAAAAGAACCAAGAGAATCAAATAAACCGAATTTTAAAACACTATACGCGATAACTGAATACTAAAAGCACAACAGGGGGAATAATCATGAAAAGTTATATTCGCGCTTTAGCTTTTTTATTAGCAACGTTATTTCTTCTCGCAACAGTTGCATCGTGCGGATTTATTCCATTACCTTGGGGCGGCGAGGATAACACAGATGAAGACAACACTTCCGACAAGCCTTATCAGCCGCCCGAGGACGAGTACAAGCTGCCTCTTGAGGACGGATACAATCAGCTCACTATTTACTGGAACTATAACGGTACTTACGAAAACTGTGACGTGTGGATCTGGTGGAGCGATGTTGCGGGCAAGGGCTATACCTTCCACGAATGTGCTTACGGTGCAAAAATGGTGGTAAACGTCCCCGAGAATGTAACCGAGGTCGGGTTTATAGTCAGACGCGATTGCTCCGAGCCGGGCGGAAGTTCTAAGTCG
>JAZNES010000261.1:0-2515 GCA_045588755.1 Eubacteriales bacterium
GCCCGCCCCTCGAGGACCTCGCCCCCTTCCTCGACAGAAAAGAGCTCGAGGAAATAATGATAATTCCTATGGTTTAAGAAAATACAGAAGGCACTGCTATCAGTGCCGTCTGTTGTTTTTTTAATTTATAAACGATAAACAAATTGGGATTTATCGGTGAGACGTTAATTCAAGTCTGTAGGGCGGGGGCTTGCTCCCGCCGTGAAAAATGTCTGTAATTATCGCAACGGCGGGAGCAAGCCCCCGCCCTACAATGAACAAATAACGTTTCAATCTCACCGATAAATCAAAACTTGTCGGTTTTTGCAAAAAATTCCAACACAAGCTATCTCCCTGCAAACAAAAAATTATTTCTTAGAAATTATTGATTTTGCTGCTTCGGAGAAGACGAGCTTAAAATATTTAAGCGCCGTTCCTTTTGCGCCCGAGTCAAGGCCGTCCCACGCCTTTACGAGCTTCTTTCGGTCGGTGTTAAGGTCGGTGAGCGTTTTCGCACCCGAGGTATCTATAGCCGAATATATCTTTTCGACAAAGACCTCTCTTTCTTCGTTCGACATTTCACCAAGCCATTTCTTTAATGTTGAATCTATCAGCTTGCTTTCCTTGCTGATCGAATCGAGATGTATAAAGGCGGCTCCGAGCACCTCCCAGGAGAAGCTGTCGTGCTGCCAGATACCCTTCTGGTTGCTCTTTACGACCTCATAGCTTTCCTCGTGCTCAAGGAGCATTCCGACGATCGCCGTCTGCGGAACGATCGTGCGTATCTTTTCCTTTACAGCCGCGTATTCGGGGCTTTCTATAAAAGCTTTATTGAATCCGGGTCCGTCGTGATTATACGCCTCGATAATTCTCTTTTTCGTTTCGTCCTCACACTTGGTAACGGCATAAGCGGCAAGATTTCCGCCCTTGCTGTGACCTCCGACGTAGAGATCTTCTTTTCTTACAGCCGCTACTGCCTCGAGATATTCGACCGCCTCGGTCTGCGCGGGCACGGGCTGCTTGAAGCTCATATTGAAATTTTCCTTCCAGCCGATTATCGTATCGTCTGTTCCTCGGTATCCGACAAAGGAGCTTCCGTTATCAAGCAGGAAGGTCAGAGCAGAGAACTGCATCTGCCGATCGTCGGAGACGGTATTGATATATCCGCAGACCCTTACCTCTCGAAATCTTTCGGTCTTTGCCGCCTTTGCCAGAAGATTTATTATCTCGGACGGTACGATAGCGCCAAGATAGGCGGGCTCTCCGCGATGCTTTCTGAAATAGCTTTTTGCCGCCGAGGAGAGAAATATCGGCTTGTTTAAGGATGAAGATATTATATTTTTAAAATCTATATAACACAGCTGTGAAAGAATAAGGCTGTCTATCTCGTTGAGCGGCTTTTCGGAAAATCTTACGTCGCCCCGCCAATCGAGATAATCAAGCATATTTGCCATATAAAAACCTCACTTGAATAAAATCAGATCTGCTTATGTACGCTTTTATATTCGTCGTAGTATCTGTAATAGTGGCACTCCCTCGTCCGTCCTCCGAGAAAATCGAGCATCTCGTCCTCATCGAGATCTATCGAGCAGCAATAGGAGTCGGTATATTCGTCGTAATCGTAGAACTCACAGCTCTCGCAGGAGGGAGCGATCCTTTTTCTTGAAGTTATGCCTTCTTTTTTCTTGTTTTCTTCCATAATGCTCTCCCTATTATTTTGAAGCCATATTTTTGAGTCGGTCGATAAAATCCTGAAGGATTATCTGTGCCGAGAGGGCGTCGATGACCTCTTTGCGTTTTGCGCCGCGGGTATTTGTCGCATTGAGAAATCTTGCGGCGGTCATAGTGGTCATTCTCTCGTCGAAAAGACAGATGGGAATATCCTCTCCGATCCTTTCCTCAAGCAGACGCGCGAATTTCCTGTAACGCGCGGCTCTGCCTCCCTCGCTTCCGTCCATATTTATCGGAAGACCTACGACAACGGCAGATACGCCTCGCTCTTTTGCCACCTCGGCAACGGCATCGGCAGTCTTTTCTATACCCCCGGGGCTGATAACGCCTATTGCCGTGGCGATAGTCCTCGAGGCATCACAGCTCGCAAGCCCCGTTCTTTTGTCCCCGAAATCGACTCCGAGAATGCTTCCTTTTATTTCTAATAATCTTTCCATTTCGTTTTCCTCATTATTTTAGTGTTTCAAATTTTGATTTATAGGTGAGTTAGTTGACGTTAGGATTTTTATGAAAACCTTTTCGAGAAAAGGTTTTCAAACTTTCCCAAAGCTTTCCTTACATTTTAGGGATAGCTCCCGCAGCCCTTGCTCCGCTCTCCGTGCTCACAACGGGCATAAAGACGTAAAGCGAGCAATATTCAAGGCTTGTAGGGGGCGACGTCCTCTGTAAAGTGTAGTATGATTATATACAGGTAGTGCAAGATGATTGTATACAGTTTTGTGATATAATAAAGGCAGAAAAATGACCGAAAAGGAGGTTGTTCGAATGCCTTGGAAGGACAAAACTGTGGAAGAATTAAGAAAAG
>JAZNES010000262.1:0-2906 GCA_045588755.1 Eubacteriales bacterium
GAGACTATCCTTGCGATCGCAAAGGATATGACCTCTAAGGATACACAGCCTTGCACCGCGTGCCGTTACTGCACCACCCATTGTCCCATGGAGCTTAACATCCCGTGGCTCATCGAGCTTTACAACGAGCACGTATATTCAGGCGGCGGATTTCTCGCGTCTTTAGCGTTCAAGGGCTTTGCCGAAGGCAAAAAGCCTTGGGATTGCCTCTCCTGCCGTGCCTGCGAGGCAGTATGTCCGCAAAATATACTTATCAGCGAAATGATGAGCGATTTTTCGCAGAGATTAAAGAAATAAATGATATTATATAAAAAATCACCACTGATTTTGAAAAAAAGCCGTTATAATATCGATTCTTAAACAGCAACATATATAAAAAATAAGCAGCAAGATATTTTGTCTTGCTGTTTGTTTTTTGTGTTATATATAATAGTCTGTAAGCACAAGATCGGCATCATCTCCTTTGCGGATATAGCCTTTGCCTTTGAGTGAAAAGCGGCCTGCCGTTATACCCGTCATCTACTGTAATTGATAAATCAGCTTTGTTTTTTTTGAAAAAATATTGAAATTTTCAGAATATCGTGTTATTATGTTAATATATTCAAAAGACAGAGGTAAATGCTTATGACTAATGAACTAAATTGGAATTTCACGTTAGCAAATTACGGTGCGGTTTGGGCATTTATGGTTCAGATCGGGCTTTTGCTCTTGTTTTTGATGCTTGGCAATATTCTCAGGCGCAAAATTCCTCTTTTCCGTAAGAGTCTCATACCCTCCGCGCTTCTGGGCGGAACGCTCTTGCTTATCGCAAACGTTATCACAAAGCAATTCGGTCTGACTCTTGCCAACAACCAGCAAATGCAGGTAATTACCTATCACTGCTTAGCTATCGGATTTGCCGCGATGAGCCTTAAGACCGAAAAGAGTACCCACAAGACCAAGCGCTCGCAGGTCATTGAATTCGGTGCGCTTCAGGGTGGAACGTATATGCTTCAAGCCTTTGTCGGACTTGGCATTACGATCCTTTTCTTCTTCCTGACTCGCCACGGCAGCAAGGTGATCTCTTATATTTCGGGATTGATCTTGCCTTTGTCATTCGGTCAGGGACCCGGCAACGCGCTCACTTGGGATATCAACTTTACGAACACCCCCGCTACCGAGTTCGCAGGAAACGGAAGCTTCGGTCTTTCGCTTGCGTCAATAGGCTTCGTAGTGGCTTCGGTATTCGGCGTACTGTATATAAACATTCAGAAAAAACGCGGAAATCTCGCCATTCGAAGCTATAAAGCGGTCGATCCCGCGCAGCAAACCGAGTATCAAAGAGAATCGGAGAGCCACGAGATACCCGACAATGAATCGGTAGACAAATTCACACTCCAGATCGGATTCGTAATTCTCGCATACGCGATCTCGTTTGGATTTATGTGTCTGCTTGCCGTTATTTCGGACTTCACCAACAGCATCGCTTGGGGATTCAACTTCCTTTGGGCATCCTTGGCGGCTATGCTTATAAAATTTGTAGTGAAACGTCTGAGAAAATCCGACCTTATGCACCGCGACTACATAAACAACTATCAGATGGACCGCATTTCAGGCTTCGCGTTTGACCTTATGATCGTTGCGGGAGTTGCGGCTATCGAGATAAATGACATCAAGAACTATATATTGCCTATCGTTATTCTGAGCATCGTAGGAACTCTTATAACTTATATCTACGTCCGTCTTGTCGCAAAGGAATGCTTCAAGGGCTTTGAGCACGAATTCTTCCTTATGTGCTACGGTACTTTTACGGGCACAGCTTCAAACGGTATGATACTTATGAAAGAAATAGACCCCGGGCTTCGCACTCCTACCTCAAGTCTTTATATTCTTTCAAACCTTCCCGCAATGATAATGATAGCGCCCCTGCTTCTTTTGCTCAGCGTTGCGGCAAGCTCGCTTACAAACGCAATGATCGCTTGTGCGATATTCTTCGTTTTGTGGGTTGTATATACGGTATACCTCTTCCGCAGAAGAATATTCAAAAAGCACTATAAAAATATTCCGCAAAACGTTTGGGAAGACGATGAATAAATTTTACAGTACACAAATAATCAAGCAAAAGCTATATCAATAAAGCTTTTCTGAAATTTTATATTAAAAAACAGCACTTATTTTTGCAAACTTTTTCGTTTGCCATAAGTGCTGTTTTTGTATTTACGCGCACACTCGCGCGAAGCAAAGTGTAAAGATCAAGCTGTTACAATCCCAAGAATTTAGCGTCCTCTGCCCCTCTTAGAATATTCTTGTATCTATGATAGATATGTACGTATTTAAGGGCATTGAAGCGTTTTGAACCCTTTATCTGATATATCTTGTCGCCAAAATAGATATTAAGCTTATTTTTGCCAAGCACTGTTACAGCCGCCGTCTCATCAAAGAGACACTCCTTTTCCTCACTCTCAAGCTCAAGCTTTATAGCGTTACCGAAAAGAGATATATAAGCTTCCTCGCAAATAAGCTCCTTCTTCTTACAGGGTATGACCTCATAGAGCGACACCTTCTCACGATAGATAGCATTGTCCTTGTATTCAAGAATGTCAAGGGCATTGGTGAAATCCTTCTGCGCGTCATACCAATCGGCAACGAAGCGGTAAGGAAACTCAAACCCTACTCCGCGAAGCTCCTTTGTCGGCAGATATTTTATCTGACGTCCGCATTTCTGGCAGGTAATGATATCTCCCTCGCTCTCAAAGCTTGAAAGCCCACAGAAAGGACAAACGTATACCGCTCTTTCAAGATATTCCGCAAGCCTTGAATGATGGAATTCGGCATCGGCTACCGCCTCATCGACGTAAAGTCCCTTTTCAATGATAGCAAAAAGCTCCTCGTCGGAAAGCTCTGCGTATTCCTCGGGAGGAATCACT
>JAZNES010000263.1:0-5396 GCA_045588755.1 Eubacteriales bacterium
AACGCTCGGCAAAGGAAAAAGAGGGGATATACGCATACGCGTATATAGACGCGCTCACACAGATATTGCCGATACTCGACAATCTCGAACGCGCGGCTGATTTTGAGGGGGCAGATGCCGAGGCTCTTGCAAAGGGACTTGAGCTTACACTCAAGATTTTCAAGGAAACGCTCTCCAAGATGGGAGTGTGCGAGATAGAGGCAAAGGGAAAGCCCTTTGATCCTAATCTTCACAACGCGGTAATGCACGTTGACGACGAGAGCTTTGGAGAGAGCGAGGTCGCCGAGGTCTTTGCCAAGGGCTATATCAGAGGCGACAAGGTCCTTCGTCACTCGATGGTCAAGGTTGCCAATTAAGGCAGAGCAAATAAAAGCATAGTTCTTTACAAATAATAAATACAATAATTAAGTAAATAAATACCCAAGGAGGAAATGATCATGGGAAAAATAATAGGAATAGATTTAGGAACAACAAACTCTTGCGTAGCAGTATTTGAGGGTGGAGAAGCAACAGTTATCCCCAATCCCGAAGGCGCGAGAACAACTCCCTCGGTAGTTGCTTTTTCAAAGACCGGTGAGAGAATGGTAGGTCAGGTCGCAAAGCGTCAGGCTATCACCAACCCCGACAGAACTGTTATAAGCATCAAACGCGAAATGGGAAGCGCATATAAAAAGACTATAGACGGCAAGTCCTATACTCCTCAGGAGATATCGGCAATGATCCTTCAGAAGCTCAAGGCCGATGCAGAGGCATATCTCGGAAGCCCTGTAACTCAGGCGGTAATTACCGTTCCCGCATACTTCTCTGACGCTCAGAGACAGGCTACCAAGGACGCAGGTAAGATCGCGGGACTTGAGGTCCTCCGTATAATCAACGAGCCTACCGCGGCAGCTCTTGCTTACGGTATGGATAAGGAGACCGATCAGAAGATAATGGTATTCGACCTTGGCGGCGGTACCTTTGACGTATCCTTGCTTGAAATATCCGACGGCGTTTTCGAGGTCCTTGCTACCGCAGGAAACAACAAGCTCGGCGGAGATGACTTCGACCAGAGAGTTATCGATTGGATGGCAGATCGCTTCAAAGCCGAGAACGGCATAGATCTCCGTCAGGACAAGATGGTAATGCAGAGACTTAAGGAGGCGGCTGAAAAGGCAAAGATCGAGCTTTCGGGTATGTCTACCACCAACATCAACCTTCCCTTTATCACGGCAACCGCAGACGGTCCTTTGCACTTTGAGGCAACTCTTACAAGAGCAGAGTTCGAGAAGATCACCGCTGATCTCGTAGATAAGACTATGATACCCACTAAGCAGGTTCTTTCCGATTCTGGACTTTCCGCTTCTCAGATAGATAAGGTGCTTCTCGTAGGCGGATCTACAAGAATTCCCGCCGTACAGGAGGCAGTTAAGAAGTTTATAGGCAAAGAGCCCTTCAAGGGAATCAACCCCGACGAGTGCGTAGCATCGGGTGCTGCAATTCAGGGTGGAGTTCTTGGCGGCGACGTTAAGGACCTTCTCCTTCTCGACGTAACTCCTCTCTCGCTCGGAATCGAGACTATGGGCGGAGTATTCAACAGAATAATAGACAGAAACACTACTATCCCCGTAAAGAAGAGCCAGATATACTCGACCGCCGCAAACGGACAGACCTCTGTTGAGATCCACGTTCTTCAGGGTGAGCGCGAGATGGCTGCATACAATACCACTCTCGGAAGATTCGTTCTTGACGGAATCGCTCCCGCACCCCGTGGAGTTCCTCAGATCGAGGTAACCTTTGATATAGACGCTAACGGTATCGTAAACGTTACCGCAGTTGACAAGGGTACGGGCAAGGAACAGCATATTACTATCACCTCTTCGACCAATATGTCTCAGGAGGATATAGACAAGGCAGTAAGAGATGCCGAGAGATTCGCTGAGGACGATAAGAAGCAGAAGGAAGCTGTAGAGATCAAGAACCGTGCTGATTCTATGGTATATCAGAGCGAAAAGACTCTCGAGGATATCGGAGATAAGGTATCCGACGCCGATAAGGAAGACGTAAAGGCTGCTATCGAGAAGCTCAAGGCTACTATGGCTACCGACAATACCGAGGCTATAAAGGCTGACACCGAGGCTCTTGAGAAGGCGTTCTATGCGCTTTCCGAGAAGCTTTACGCACAGAGTGGCGCAGGACAGCAGGGCTTTGATCCTAACGCCGATATGGGCGGTGCGCAGGGTGGCGACGGCACTTACTATAATGCCGACTATGAGGATAAGACCGATAATAATTAAGCTTAATATCTGCGGGAAAGGGAAAGAAAAAGCCCTTTCCCGCGAAAGCGTATTTTTATATTGATAAATTACTTACTGAACGGTGTCGCGGGAGCGACGTGGGAGAACTATGGCAGATAAAAGAGATTACTATGAGGTGCTGGGTCTATCTAAGGGCGCGGACGAGGCATCTATAAAGAAGGCATACCGTTCGCTCGCTAAGAAATATCACCCCGATATGAACCCCGGAGACAAAGAGGCCGAGGTCAAATTCAAAGAGGTGAACGAGGCGTACGAGGTGCTTTCGACACCCGAAAAAAAGGCAAAGTACGATCAGTTCGGACATGCGGCGTTTGATCCTGCCTCAGGGGGCGGATACAGCGATTTTGGCGGCGGCTTTGGCGATTTCGGGGATCTTGGAGATATATTCGGCAGCTTTTTCGGCGGCGGCTTTGGCGGCGGCTCTGCTCAAAGGCGTAACGGCCCGACAAGAGGAGACGATATTTCCGCAAGAGTGACGGTCACCTTTGAGGAGGCGGCGTTTGGCGTCAAAAAGGACGTAAGCTATAACAGAATACAGAAATGCTCGGACTGTGAAGGTAGCGGAGCGGCAAAGGGTACGAAGGCGGAGACCTGTAGTGCGTGCGGCGGCTCGGGACAAAAGCGAGTTACGCAGAGAATAGGTTGAATGGCTCTTCAGAGCACAGACACCTGTGACGCCCGCCGCGGCAAGGGAAAGATAATCAAGAATCCTTGCTCTAACTGTCGCGGAACGGGCTTTGTAAAGGTCACCAAAAATCTTTCGGTCAATATTCCTGCGGGAATAGATAACGGAGAGCGTATAGCACTTCGTTCGCAGGGCTGTGACGGAAGGAACGGCGGACCTGCGGGAGATCTGATAATTACCGTCAGCGTCAAAAGACATAGCGTCTTTGAAAGAGATGGATACAATATATATTGCGAGCTTCCTATAACCGTTTCCGAGGCAGTGCTCGGTGCGGAGATAGAAGTGCCTACCCTTGAAGGAAACGTAAAATATACGATCCCCGAGGGCACGCAGACAGGTACAAGATTCGTTCTTAAGCAAAAGGGAATACCCTACGTTAATAACCCCAACAGACGAGGAGACCTCTATTTTGAGGTCAACGTAGAGATCCCTAAGGGACTTAGCGAGAAGCAAAAGGAGCATATGCGCGCCTTTGCCGAGGCTTGCGGCGAGAGCAACTATAACAAGAAGAGCGGATTCTTCAAGAAAAACAAAAAATAAAAAATGACATAGGGGAGCCTTTTTTGAAAAAAGCTCCCCCGAAAGTCTTTAATAGAACGGAGTAATTATGGATAAGGATTATGTATGTGAGGATTGGGGCGACGAGGCTGAGTGGACACAGATAAAGGTGACCGTAAAGCTTGAGAAGCTCGACGAGCTGTCTGCCGTTATGAGTATGTACAGCAACTATCTTCAGATAGAGGATTACAGCGATATAGATCTTAAGACCTGCTACGGAGATCTTATAGACGAATCTATACTTAACGCTGATAAAACGATAGCGTCGGTATCTGTGTATCTTGCGGGAAAGGGACACGCCGACGTCGTTGCCGAACTTCGCTCAAGACTTGCCGAGCTTAAAATAGAGGCAAAGATAGAGCTCAACGGTGTAAACGAGGAGGACTGGGCAAACTCGTGGAAGGAATACTATAAGCCTATCAAGATAGGTGACAGGATAGTAGTCGTTCCCGCGTGGGAGAAGTACGAGGCAAAAGAGGGCGAGATAATCGTGAGAATGGATCCCGGAATGGCCTTTGGAACGGGTAATCACGAGACCACAAGACTCGTTATAAGACTGCTTGAAAAGTACATACATTCGGGCGAGAGGGTGCTTGACGTCGGATGCGGAAGCGGTATCCTCGCTATATGCGCCTCAAAGCTGGGCGCTAAGATGTGCCGCGCTTACGATATAGATCCTGTTGCAGTCAAGGTGGCGCGTGAGAATATAAAGGACAGCGGTCTGTCCAACGTGAGTTGTGACGTTTCCGACCTTTTGCGCGGAGTTGATAAGACCGATGGAGGATATGACGTTATCTGCGCCAATATCGTTGCCGACATAATTATAAGAATGACGCCCGATATAGACAGATATATGAACGATGACGCGGTGATTCTCGCGTCGGGTATTATTGACGAGCGAGCAGACGACGTTATAGCCTCGTTTGAGGAGCACGGCTTCTATATTGCCGAAAAGCTTCTTGATAACGGTTGGTGCGCTCTCGCGGTAAAGAAAAAATAATCTGTTTTATATTTGGAGATAATATGCCGAGATTTTTTATAAACAAGGATCAGATAGAGGAAAACAAAATATTCTTCGGTGGCGACGACGCGCACCACATTTCCCGTTCCTTACGTATGACGGTGGGAGATGAGGTGGTCGCTTGCGATGAGGAGGGAATAGAATACAAGTGTAGGCTTAGTGCTTTCAGCGAAAGCGAGGTCGTAGCCGATATAATTTCGGCGTCTGCTTCTCTCAACGAGCCTCTCTTTTTTACCACTCTGTTTCAAGCCTTGCCAAAGGGAGATAAGCTCGACACGATAATACAAAAAGCCGTCGAGTGCGGAGTCTGCAGGATAGTGCCCTTTGAGAGCGAAAGATGTATAGTCAGAGCCAAGGCGGAGGCTGAGGACAAAAAGCAGGCAAGACGTCAGAGGATCTCCGAGGAGGCGGCAAAGCAATGCGGACGAAGCATTATTCCAGAGGTCACAAGGACGCAAAGCTTTGAAAATATGCTCGAATCGGCTACTCAAAGTGATATTTGTCTATTTTGCTATGAAGGCGAAAATACAGAACCTTTGGGTAAATTGCTCAAAAGAGTATCGCAAATGCACAAAAGCGATGAAAAAAGGCTGTCTATTTCAATAATAATAGGCAGTGAAGGCGGTTTTTCACCTCTTGAAGCTCAAAAAGCACTCCAAAAGGGCTGTATTTTGACAGGGCTTGGCAAAAGAATACTCAGAACAGAGACCGCGTCGGGCTTCGTTTTGGCATCTATCGCTTGTTTTAGCGAGTTAATGTGATAAAAAAGTGTACAAACGCGGCTTGAATTTGCTAAAAAAAGGAAAAATTTGGTCAAAATGATAAAAAGAATTTA
>JAZNES010000264.1:0-2261 GCA_045588755.1 Eubacteriales bacterium
TTCCCTTGTCAGGGAAGGTGGCGCGGCGAAGCCGTGACGGATGAGTAGTTTTTGACACAAACTAACTTTCTTTTGGATTTTTTGAATTTTATCTTGTATATATGGACTACTCATCCACCGCTATCGCGGTCCCCTCGATGTTTGCAACGCAAACTCGACGTTGCTTGCATATGCTCCCTGACAAGGGAAGGCTTTGATATAACTTGTTTCATTTCCTTTGTCTATTCGATAAATCACAATTTGTTTGCATATAGCCTAACAAAAAGCCGTCAGGTTTTCACCTGACGGCTTTTTGTTATTATCTATCCTGTGGGCCGAAATAAGCTTTAAGGCAAAGCTTAAGTATTTTAAGCTGATCGGCATCGAGCTCGGCATATATGTCGAACACCTTCATCGAGTAATTCAAAAGTCTCATATTAACGATATTTTCGTCGAAATTGATCAGATATTGAACGGCGAGCTTCTCGTGTCCTTCGCTTACGGTGAATATGTCATAAGCCGTATCCTCGGTTTCTTGTACGAAGGCTTCGAAATCGGATATTTCCTCGACAGGACGCTCAATATCTATTCTGAAATGAAAGTCTCCCGTTACAATTATCTGTTCGGAATCCTTCCAATCGAGCGAGTCGAGAAGCTCCATCATATCCTCAACGTAGAAAAACACGTCGTATACTGTTTTGCCCGCCTGCCAATCCTCAAGGCTCTCGGCGTTCTGTATCATATGTATAGTGGTGGAATTGTCGAGTATCTCGGGGTTGAAGTCTCCGATGCTTTCAAGCGATTCGTTGTCTTCCTGCTCGTTGACGTTGTTATCCTGCGGAGTGTCGTTTGGGGTGTCGTCGTCGCAGGAAACGAGCGAGAGGCTCGCGAGCATCATACACAGACAAAGCGCAAGAGAAATATATCTTAAAAAGGATCTTTTCGTATTCAAGGTTCAGTACTCCTTACAGTAATCAATAGACCTATTATATCATTTTAGGTCTTGATTGTCAACTCAAAAAGACGAGCTGTTTTTCTTTTTGTAAAAGATCATACCTGCCGTCATAAAGATAGCGAAAACTATCAGATAAGAGAGGACGGGAAGCGAGAATCTTCCTTCCTTCGCCGCGTCGGCAAAGGGAACTACGCCGTGTGCCCAGACTGCGGCGAATATCATAAAGAGTGCGGCAAGGACGGCAAGGCAGGGAAGAAGGATATTTCTTGTGAAATTCTCTTTTCCGTGCTTTATTGCAAAGGCTATGAATATCGGGATATACATCGCGTATATCGTTATTATCGGAAGCTCGGAGGAATTGAAATTGAAGAATCCGAGAGTTTCCTCAATAGATCCCGCATAGAAATAGAAATACCAGAAGCCTATAAGAAGAAGAGCAATAGCACCCGAGTTTGAGGGCATATGAGTTGAAGAATCGATAGAGGAAAAGGTCTCGGGCAGAGGACCTGTTTTTCTTGCCGCGAGAGAATACATACCTCTCGTACAGCCGAGCATAAGTCCGTTGAGCGTTCCAAGGCAGGATACCACGACGAAGGCGTTGAGTATGCTTCCTCCTATATTGCCAAAGAGATTGGTGAATGCGACGGTCGCGCCCTTTTCACAGAGAAGGTCGATAGAGCTTGCGCCCGTGATACCGACGAAGTAAAGAGTGTATATAGCGATTATTATGATAGCTCCTACGGTAAGCGCGATAGGGAGATTTCTCTTGGCGTTTTTTAGCTCCGCGTTTATCGAGGTAGCGATTATCCAGCCGTCATAGGCAAAGGCAGCCGCCGCGACCGCCGCAAAGATGCTCGATGCATTCTCGGACGAGGTGCTTTTTGCGATTTCGAAGGCATTCGTTATATTACCGTTTATAAGTCCTATGATAATACCGACTACCGCCATTATCACAAGAGGAATGAGTTTTATTACGGTGGCACTTACCTGAAAGCGTCCCGAAAGGCTCGGGGCAAGCATATTTATCGCAAAGGAGGCGCAGATATAGAACGCGCCCAGAGCGATGCAAAGTCCGCCAGTAAGGTCGGCATCGGGATTAAAGAGAAGGAGGGTGTATCTTGCCGAAACGAAAGCAAGGACACTTACCAACGAGGGATAGTATACGGTAGAGATAAACCAGCCCATAAAGTAGCCGTATCTCTTTCCGACCGTTGCCTCGGCGTAATCGACGACTCCGTTGTTCTTTTCGTATTTGCTCGCAAGTGTGGCAAAGGTGAGCGCGCAGACTATAAGTATAGCACCGCCTATGAGCCATGAGAGAATACCT
>JAZNES010000265.1:0-12246 GCA_045588755.1 Eubacteriales bacterium
ACGACCTCACCCGCGCCGTTATCTACGCACCTTTTTATCCACTCTATCGCTTCCATTCCGGTGTTCTCGCGTCCCCCTTTTGAAAAGACTCTGAAAACTCCGTCGACGCGCTTGACGTCAGCGGACAGCACTACACACTGACTTCCGTATTTCTGCGCCGCCTCGTAGACGAGAGAGGGATTTCTGATAGCTCCCGAATTCACGCTGACCTTATCTGCGCCGCATTTGAGAACTCGGTCAAAATCGTCAAGTGTGTTTATTCCGCCACCAACCGTAAGCGGTATAAATATCTCCGAGGCGACCTTTTTGAGTATATCGGTAAAGAGAGCCCTTTGCTCAAAGGATGCCGTTATATCGTAAAAAACAAGCTCATCCGCACCGTTCTCCGAATAATATTTGGCAAGCTTTATCGGCGAGGAAACGTCGCGCAGACCGAGAAAGTTAGTTCCCTTTACTACTCTTCCGTCCTTAACGTCAAGACAGGGTATGATTCTTTTGGTGATCATTACTTTTCACCTCCGCAGATCTCAACTGCCGACTCAAGATCGATATTTCCCGTATAAAGGGCCTTGCCGAGAATTGCCCCGTAAAGTCCCATATTTTTAAGAGCCTCTACATCGGCAAGCGTCGATATACCGCCCGACGCGGTTATATCAATTGAAAACCTTTCAGACAGCGCACGGTAAAGCTCAAGATTAGTACCCGAAAGCAGACCGTCCTTTGAAATATCGGTACAGATTATACACCTCACGCCCATTTTCTGCATTCTTTCAAAGAAATCGAAGCAAGACAGCTCGCTTACTTCCTTCCAACCCTTTATAGCTACCATTCCGTCGGCAAGGTCGGCACCTACCGCTATCTTGTCGCCATAATTATCAAGTGCTCTTTGCAAAAAGTCGGGCGAGCTTACCGCGGCAGTTCCGAGTATAACTCTCCACACGCCGATATCGATATATTCTTTGAGAATTTCGTCATTTCGTATTCCGCCCCCGACCTCGACCTTAAGTGATGTCTTTGAAACTATCTGTGCAATAACGTCAAGATTTGGCGTAGTACCGTCCCTTGCGCCTTCAAGATCAACTATATGCAGATACTTCGCGCCCTTCGCCTCAAAGCTCTTGGCAACGTCGAGCGGAGAGTCGCTGTAGACCGTCATTTTATTATAATCGCCCTTCACAAGACGAACTGCCTTCTTATCAATAATGTCTATGGCAGGAAAAATATTCATAAAACAAACTCCGTATAAAAACTAAATTTCACAAAAGGCGCGAAGGATATTGAGCCCTACCTCTCCGCTTTTTTCGGGGTGGAACTGCATTCCGTATACGTTTTTGTCGGCAACAGCCGCTGTCAGCTCCGCGCCGTATTCGGTCGTTGCTATTACCGAATTACAGTCAGCTCCATAATAGGAGTGCACGAAATAGACGCACTCTCCCTCGTTTACGTATCTGAATATAGGATTCTTTTCCCCCTTGAATTTCAGCGGGTTCCAGCCTATGTGAGGGATCTTCAACTCGCTTGGTATAACGTCGGATATCGGTCTTACCGAGCCCGAGATCAGACCAAGTCCATCGTGACAGCCGAACTCAAGACTACGCTCGAAAAGCATCTGCATTCCAAGACATATCCCTATAAGCGGCTTTCCGCTTTTCGCCTCGTCGCATATAAGCCTGTCAAGCCCCTTGTCGCGAAGCTTTTTTGCGGCATCGGCAAAAGCACCCACACCGGGAAGCAATATCCTGTCGGCACGGCGTATCACCTCGGGATCCTCGGTGACAGTAACGTCTGCGCCGATATATTTAAGCGAGCTGTGCAAAGAGTATATATTTCCCACTCCGTAATCGATCACCGCTATCATTAAAGTACACCTTTCGTCGAGGGGATCTCGTCGGCAAAGCGTGCGTCTATCGCAACGGCTTGTCCGAGAGTTCTCGCGAGGGCCTTGAAGCTACCCTCTATTATGTGATGTGAATTCCTTCCGTCAAGCTGTCTGAGATGCAGGCAAAGTCCTGCCTTTCTTACAAAGGCAAGCATAAATTCCTCTGCAAGCTCGGTGTCAAAATCGCCTACTCGCTGGCTTGGAATATCCATTGTGTATGAAAGATGCGATCTGCCCGAAAAGTCGACCGCACACATAATGAGAGCCTCGTCCATAGGGAGAATGATATTGCCGTATCTGACTATACCGCGGCAATCTCCGAGTGCCTTTGCAAAGGCAGACCCGAGGCATATTCCAACGTCTTCAACGGTGTGGTGATAATCGACGTGGGTATCGCCCTTGCAGGTCACGTCAAGATCGAATCTTCCGTGCTTCGCAAAAAGGGTAAGCATATGGTCAAGAAATCCGCATCCTGTATTGATGGTGCTTTTTCCGACTCCGTCAATATTAAGCTTTACGCATATTTCGGTCTCTGCCGTCTTGCGCTCTATTATAGCCTCTCTCATTTTTTCTTTACCTCTTTGATGATTTTTTCGACCGCCGCGACAAAGGCTTCCATCTCTTCTCTCGTACCTATCGTTATGCGGTTGTAATCCTTTATTCTTTCACTCGTAAAGTGTCTTACGAGTATGCCGTTCTTCTTAAGCTCAAGATATAATCTTTCACCGTCAATATCGTTACTTTTTGCAAAGATAAAGTTCGCCTTTGAATCGAGCACCTCAAAGCCAAGCTCACGAAGTGCCTTCACGGTATATTCCCTGTTCTCCTCTATCAAACGGCAATTGTCATCGTAATATTTACTGTCCTCAATAGCCGCAATTCCCGCAAGCATCGTAAGACGATTGATATTATAGGGATTCGTCGAATACTTTATCTTTTCAAGATCCTTTATTATTTCTTCGTTCGCTATTGCAAACCCAAGACGCGCTCCCGCAAGAGAACGGGACTTTGAATAGGTAAAGCAAACGATAAGATTATCGTATTTTTTTGTAAGCTCAACACTGCTCTCTGCACCAAAATCAACGTACGCCTCGTCTATGAGCACGATGTGATCCTTATTCGAGGACACTATCTTTTCCACCTCGGCAAGAGAAAGCGCTATGCCCGTGGGAGCATTGGGATTGGCAATAACTACACCCTTGCCCACCTTCATATATTTCTCAACGTCAATAGTGAAATCCTCCCTCAGCGGTATCTGTCTGTAATCGAGCTTATAAAGCTCCGCATAGACCTTGTAAAATCCGTAGCTTATATCGGGAAAGACCACTCCGTCCTTATCAAAAAAGGACATAAAGGTAAAGTTCAGAATATCATCCGAGCCGTTTGACAAAAATACGTTTTCACTCCCTACTCCGTAAGCCTCGGCAATTCTTTCCTTAAGCTCCTTACATTCGGGGTCGGGATAAAGACGAAGCTTTTTTACCTCGTCCTCATTTATCGCTTTTATTACCTTCTCAGAGGGAGCAAAGGGAGATTCGTTGGTGTTAAGCTTTATATATTTCATATCTCTCGGCTGCTCACCGGGAGTATAGGCCTCAAGAGAAGAAAACTTCTCGTTAAAAAATCTGCTCATAATTACTCCTCAAATCTCACGACAGCACTCTTTGCGTGGGCAGTCAGCCCCTCTTTCTTTGCGAAATATTCTACGTCGCGCGCCACCTTTTCGAGCGCGTCGGCAGTAAAATAGGTAAACTGTGTTTTCTTTACGAAATCGTCGACCGAAAGAGGACTTGAAAATCTTGCCGTTCCGCTTGTGGGAAGAGTGTGATTAGGTCCGGCGAAATAATCGCCGAGTGCCTCGGGGCAGTTCTTTCCAAGGAATACCGAACCCGCGTGCTTTATCTTATCAAGATAATCAAAAGGATTATCTGTACATATCTCAAGATGCTCGGGGGCGATCTCATTGGCTATATCGATAGCATCGTCAAGATTGTCTGCTATTATTATCTTTCCGTTATTGTCGATAGATGCTCTCGCTATTTCTGCGCGAAGAAGAGTCGGTATCTGCCTCTCAAGCTCGTCGGAAACCTTTTTTGCAAGCTCTTCGCTGTCGGTAACGAGCACCGCGCTTGCCATCTTATCGTGCTCTGCCTGCGAGAGAAGATCAGCCGCAACGACTGCGGGATCACAGCTTTCATCGGCAACTATAAGTATCTCGCTCGGTCCCGCTATCATATCTATGGCGACCTTACCGAACACCTGCTTCTTTGCCTCTGCAACGAATGCGTTACCGGGGCCCACTATCTTGTCGACCTTCGGTATGCTCTCTGTTCCGTATGCGAGGGCGGCTATCGCCTGCGCACCACCGACGTTGAAAACTCTGTCAACGCCCGCTATCCTTGCGGCAGCAAGAATGACAGGGTTTATTTTTCCGTTGCAGGTGGGCGGAGATACCATAACGATCTCACGGCAACCCGCTATCTTCGCGGGAATACAGTTCATAAGCACCGATGACGGATAAGCCGCAGTTCCTCCCGGAACGTAAAGTCCGACCTTTTCTATCGGGATTATCTTCTGCCCCATAACGACACCCTCGGTGTCATTGAGCACAAAGCTGTTTCTGACCTGTCTTGAATGAAAGGCATAGATATTTTTCGATGCTCTTTCGAGTATATCTATAAATTCGGGCTCGACAGAAGCATATGCCTCGTCTATCTCCTCTTGACTTACCTCAATTGAGGAAAGCTCTACCTTGTCAAACTTAAGGCTGTATTCTTTAAGCGCAGTATCACCGTTTTGTCTTACCTCGGCGATTATGTCGGAAACTATATTCTCAACGTTGTACTTTTCCTCAATTCGAGCGAATATATCCTCATTAGAAAGCTCTGCGCGCTTGCAAATCTTTATCATATCTCCTCCAAGTTATATCCTACTTCTGCTCGGATATTATCTTCATTACCTTTTCTGAAATCTCACAGATTTTTTCGTTTTTGAACTTATAGCTTACCTTGTTTGCCACAAGCCTTGCGCTTATCGGCACTATCGTGGCCTTTGGCTCAAGATCGTTTTCAAGTAAGGTCTTACCCGTTTCAACGATATCCACTATGACGTCGGACAGCCCCAAAATAGGCGCTATCTCGATAGAGCCGTTCAGCTTTATTATATCGATATCGCGGCTCTGCGCGGCGTAATACCCTCTCGCTATATTAGGAAATTTCGTGGCCACGCGTAAGGTCTTTCCGGGATTATCGTGAAAATCCTTCTTTGCCGCGACTGCCATTCTGCATTTTCCCATACCGAGATCGGCAAGCTCATATATATCGGGAGAATATTCAAGGATTATATCCTTCCCCGCTATTCCTATATCTGCCGCCCCTCTCTCCACGTATATAACAACGTCCGAGGGCTTTACCCAGAAATACCTGACTCCCTTTTCGGCATTTTCAAATATAAGCTTTCTGTTTTCTTCCTTTATGGACGGACACTCAAAGCCCGCCTCCTCGAATATTCTGTATGCCTTCTCACCAAGTCTTCCCTTTGGGAGCGCGATATTTATCATATTATCCAATTATACACACCTTCCCCTCGGAAAACCTTGCAAGCGTTTTATATCTTATCTGTCCGTTATTCTCTGTAACGGCTCTGACCGTCTTTCCCTTTGAAGCAAGCTCCGCAACTGCGGCAAAAAGCTTTGGCATATCGGCTTTTTCGTCATAAACGAGCAATATATCGGCATCATTTGCCGCACTCTCCTCGCCAAAACGTTCAAGCAGATCGAGATACACCGCAAATCCAATAGCTCCCGACCTCTTTCCCATCTTCATAACGAGCTTATCATATCGACCGCCCGACAGTATAGAATCGGATATTCCGTTTATATATCCCTTGAATATTATTCCGTCATAATAGTTCATATCGTTGACTATCGAAAGATCAAGATAAAGCTCGTATGCCGACATAACGGTCTCTATTCCGCAAAGCTCGTCATAGGCTTCGCTCATTCTGTCATTAAAGACGTATTTTGACATCTCCGAAAGAGCCGTCGAAAGCTTTCCGTAAAACTTCGCCGCGAAGCAAAGAGCATTCTTATAGCTTTCCGAAAGTCCGAGCGACTCCGCCATATGATCTATTGCCTGCACGTTCTTGCTCTCGATATATCCAAGCGCTTCCTTGCTCTGCGAGTCATTCATACCGCAAGCCTCAAAAAGTCCGAGGGTAAATCCCATATTTGAAAGCACGAGCAAGCTGTCGTCACTCATAAGACGAAGACTTTCAGATGCGAGCATCAATACCTCGCAGGTAGAATATATATCTATGTTTCCTATACATTCAAGTCCCGTCTGCATTATCTCGCGAAAGCCACCCGATGACGCCGACGTTCTATATACGTTCTCATTGTAAAAATACTTGTGAGTAGAGCTATCCTCATCACCTATATTTTTAACTATTGAAAGCGTAACGTCGGGCTTAAGAGCCATAAGCTTTCCGTCCGTATCGGTAAAGGTCAGTATATTGTCACTTATCAGAAAGCTCTTGTTCCTTGCGTAAAGGTCATATTCCTCGAACTTCCCGACCTTATAGTGAATATACCCATATTTCAAATACAATTCCCTGAGTGAAAAGACTGCCTTTTCATCGGGCTTCAAAACTACGTTACTGTACTTCATTTTATTCCTCAAATATCGTGTTCTCAGTCTTTTTTCTTGATCCTTTCAAGAACGGTGCCGTATCCGCCCGAGCCGTAAAGATACGCTCTATTCACACGGCTGATAGTTGCGGTGCTCGCACCTGTTTCCTCGGCTATTTTACTGTATACCGTCTGCTCTGACAGAAGCTTGGCAACAATAAGCCTTTGCGCCGAGTCGAGTATTTCCTTTCTCGTCATAAGGTCCTCGAGAAACTTTTCGCATTCCTCTTCCGTTTTAAGCGACATAATAGCTTTTATAAGCAGATCGTAGCCTTCATAATCTTTCAGATTCATAAAAAAATCCTCCATTTACTTTATTGCTTTAATATGATAGCACAATAAATCGTGAAAGTCAATGCTATTTTTGATATTTTTTATAATTTTTTTCTATATTTTTTGGGCATTGCTCAAAAAATCACCCCGACGGACGATATATCCGTCGGAGTAAAGTAATTTTATTGATCTTCAACTATTTCCAAGCATCGGGGATCTGTCTGAATTGCTTGAACCATTCGGTATCCTTAAGCTTTGTGTCCGAAGCGCTTCCCTTTACGCTCACACCGCTCTCGCCCGAACGCACGACTATATCTCCGTTCATAGATTCAAATATGCCGTTCTCATAGTCAACGGAAAGAGTCGTAACGTATACCGCATCGGTATAGGGGGCAATTCTGTCAATGAAATCCTGTGTCGGAAACATATTCGCCGAAACGTCGGTATATTCAGAGCTTCCGCAACAGCAGCATACCGCCACGATGTCGGGCTGTATGACCGACAAAAGCACGTCGTCTGACGAGGTCTTTGAGCCGTGATGCCCCGCCTTATAAAGCGTTACCTTAGGCAGATCGTTCATTTCGACAAGCTTTTCCTCGCCCTTCTTTTCAAGATCTCCCGTAAAGAGAAAATGTCTGTCGCCTTGATTTATCATACAAATGACCGAATGATCGTTTTCGCTGCTCGCAACGTTATAGTAATAATAACTGTCAAGTATTTCGAGCTCTATTCCCTCATCTATCTCAAAAATATTCTTACCCTCGGTCATACACTCGGCAGCGGTATAATGAGTAGCTCCCGCCGCTATTTCCTCGTCACGTTCTCTTATGTAGTTCTTATACATAGCGCCGTCCTCTTTGCCCTTTGTTATCTGAGCAAAATCAATTATGACCTCAAATTCATAGAGATCAAAAAGGCTGTCGGTCGTGCTGTTGGTCGCAAAGCCTGCATAATGGTCCTCGTGAGCGTGGGTAACTATTGCGTATTCGATAACGTCATCGGTCATATATTTATCGAGATAAGCCGAGATAGTTTCAATACTGCTCTTTCGAGATCCCGCATCAATCAGCACGTCAGTATCTCCCGAACGTATATAAACGCAGTCTCCCGTATATTTGTTGCCAAGCTCCAAAAAATGTATCTCAAGATCTCCGCTGACGATCACATCTTTGTCATCGTCGTTTCCAAAATCAAAATATCCTTCAAAGTATGCGTACACAGCTGCCAGGATAGCGGCGATCAACAGTACGATACTGATAAATCTCTTTAATTTTTTATAACGATTTTTTCTTTTCTTTGCCATAGTGCCAGATCCTCCCAAAAGCAAAAAACGGTTACTTTATTATTTTACCATATATTTTCCTCCATTGCAACAGTATTTTTTCATTTTTGTAATATTTTTACAAGAGATTTTATGCATATTGAACAATTATATGAATATAAATCGGAAATTTATGATATACTATTTACAAATTGATCCGATTGTGATATAATATATTTGAAGTTAGAGATAGCTTCACTCTATTTCAAGGAGGAAACACAATGAAAGTTACCATTATCGGCAGACAAATGAACGTTTGGCAAGAGATGAAGGACGCCATTGAGAAGAAGCTTGACAAGCTCGACAAGTATTTCGGCGACGAGTGCGAGGCAAACGTCACGCTCAGCTCAAAAAGAAATCTCAAAAACCTTGAAGTCACGATAAATGCCTACGGAACTATCTTCCGAAGCGAAGCAGAGGACGATACCTTCCGTAATGCTCTTGATAGATCAATTTACTCGATCGAGCGCCAGATCCGCAAGAACAAGACCCGTCTTGCGAAGAAGCTGCGCTCCGATGCCTTCGACGACGGAATTATAGATACAGGAGAGGATTACGAGGAGGATGCAGAATTCGTTATTCGTACAAAATCCTTCTATTTCAAGCCTATGTCACCCGAGGAGGCTATTATGCAGATGAATCTGCTTGAACACGATTTCTTCGTATTCCGCGACGCTGTCAGCGAGGAGGTCTGCGTAGTATACAGAAGAAAAGACGGAGATTACGGACTTATCACTCCCTCTGACGAATAATACACACTTTGAAAGTGACTTTTTGGAGATGTCGCACAAACTTGTGCGGCATCTCCTTTTTTTAGCAAACGGCTATTGACTTAATATAAGTTATATGGTATAATATTAAAAATAATTATAGAAGCAGGGCGCTCTAACAGCCCAAGGCTCAGATCCTGCCTATCGGCAGGTTTTTTAGCGTAAACCGAAAGAAAGGATGTCAAAATGAAGCTTGTAGTCAATAACGCAAAGATTTGTACCGATTCGATATCCGAAAATAAAAGATTTGAAGCACAGGTCGTCGCTGACGGTCTTTATTCTGCTTTTGATAGCTCCTCCGTTTTTAATATTGATGATCCTTGTCTTGTTTTACCCGGATTTTGCGACGTGCACGTGCATTTTCGCGAACCGGGTTTTTCTTATAAAGAGGATATGGCAAGCGGAAGCCGAGCAGCCGCAAGAGGCGGATATACCGCTGTATGCACCATGCCCAATCTCAATCCCGTACCCGATTCAATAGAAGGAATAAGACCTCAGCTTGAAGCGATAGAAAAAAAGGCCTGCATAGCGGTCTATCCTTACGGAACTATAACACGGGGACAAAAGGGCGAGATGCTTGCCGATATGGAGACGCTTGCTCCCTATGCGATAGCCTTTTCGGACGACGGTAAAGGCGTTCAGTCAGATGAGCTTATGCTTGAAGCTATGCGCGAGGCCAAGTCACTTTCAAAAATGATAGTCGCTCACTGCGAGGACAATTCCCTGCTTGATGGCGGATATATCCACAAGGGTGCTTACGCGTTCGAGCACGGGCACAGAGGTATATGCTCGGAGAGCGAATGGCGTCCGATCGCGCGCGACCTTGAGCTCGTGGCAAAAACGGGCTGTGCATATCACGTCTGTCACATATCGACCAAAGAGAGCGTTGCGCTCATAAGAGAGGCAAAAAAGAGCGGTCTTGACGTGAGCTGTGAGACAGGTCCGCATTATCTGCTTATGAACGACTCGATGCTCAAAGAGGAGGGACGCTTCAAGATGAATCCCCCCATTCGTTCCGAGGCCGACAGACTTGCTCTCGTAGAGGGACTCTGCGACGGCACTATCGATATGGTGGCAACCGACCACGCGCCCCACTCGGCAGAAGAAAAGTCGAGAGGACTTGAAAAGAGCCTTATGGGAGTAGTCGGAATTGAAACAGCTTTTCCAACACTCTACACGGGGCTTGTTAAAGAAGGTATTATAACCCTTGAACAGCTCGTCAAGCTCTTGTCTGATAATCCGAGAAAACGCTTCGGCGTTGAAAGCGACCTTGGTTTTTCGGTTTGGGATATCGATGCACAATGCAGTATAGACACAAACGATTTTCTTTCAATGGGCAAAAGCACGCCCTTTGAGGGAATGAAGGTATTTGGAAAAAATCTTGCTACGGTATACGGTGGCAAGCTCGTTTATCTCGGAAAGGAGTTATTGTGAAACAGGTAATATTCACTATCGTAAAAAACGAAAAGATAGCAAAGGGTACTTATAAAATGGTACTGTCGGGTGACACCTCGGGCATTGAAAATTGCGGACAGTTCGTCAATATTCAACTACCGGGACTATATCTTCGCCGTCCGATATCGGTCTGCGATTACGAAAAGGATACTCTGAGCTTGATATATAAAGCTGTCGGAGAAGGCACCGAGCTTATGGCCGAGATGCGTGAGGGTACAAAGCTCGATATTCTCGTCGGTCTCGGAAACGGATACGGCACCTCAAAAAGCGGTGACTATCCCCTTCTTCTCGGAGGCGGTGTCGGAGTTCCCCCGCTTTACGCACTCTGCAAAAAGCTTATAGCCGAAGGAAAAAAGCCCACTGTAATACTTGGCTTTAACAGTTTGGAGGAGGTCTTCTACGCAAAAGAATTTGAGGAACTTGGCGCTCGAGTTCTCATATCGACAGCCGACGGAAGCATAGGCGTCAAGGGCTTTGTCACCGATGCTATGAAGAACGTTCCGGAATATTCATATTTCTACACCTGTGGGCCTACACCTATGCTCAAGGCTGTATTCTCCGCGACAAATACGAGCGGTCAGTTCAGCTTTGAGGAAAGAATGGGTTGCGGCTTTGGTGCGTGTATGGGCTGCAGCTGTAAGACGAATTTCGGTAACAAGAGAGTATGCAAGGACGGTCCCGTTTTTGAAAAGGAGGAGATACTGTGGTAAATACTAAGGTAAATCTGCTCGGAATCGAGCTTGACAATCCCGTTATCCCCGCGAGCGGAACCTTCGGATACGGATATGAATTTGCGGATATATACGATATAAACTGTCTTGGAAGCTTTTCCTTCAAGGGTACGACTCTTGAGCCCCGATTTGGAAACAACACCCCTAGAATTGCCGAGTGTACGTCAGGAATGATAAATTCTGTCGGCCTTCAGAATCCCGGAGTTGACGCAGTTATATCTACCGAGCTTCCCAAGCTCAGAAAATGCTTTGGCAAACCAGTTATGGCAAACGTATGCGGTTTCTCTCTTGAGGAATATGCCGAGGTATGCAGACGCCTTGACTCAGAGGCTCAGATAGGCTGGTTTGAGATAAACGTGTCCTGTCCCAACGTCCACGGAGGAGGCATATCCTTCGGAACGTCGCCCGAGGCGGCGGCAGAGGTCGTAAAGGCCGTAAAGGCTGTGACCTCAAAGCCTGTGTTCATAAAGCTCTCCCCCAACGTCACCGACATCACCGCGATTGCAAAAGCGTGTGAGGCGGCGGGCGCTGACGGAATAAGTCTTATAAACACCCTTCTTGGAATGAGAATAGATCTTAAGACCAAAAAGCCTGTAATAGCCAACAAAATGGGAGGCTTCTCGGGTCCTGCCGTAAAGCCCGTCGCTCTGCGTATGGTATATCAGGTCTATGAGGCTGTAAAGATCCCGATAGTCGGAATGGGCGGACTTGCTTCTGCCGAGGATGTAGTCGAGATGATGCTCGCAGGGGCTACCGCAGTAGAGATAGGAACGGCAAATCTTCCCGATCCCGCGGCTTGCAAGAAGATAATCGAGGATCTACCGAGAGTTATGCAAAAATATGGAATTAAAAATTTAAGTGATACAATAGGAGGCGCACACTAATGGGAAAAGATGTAATCATTGCCTGTGATTTCTCGTCAAAGGCAGACGTAATGGCTTTCCTCGACAAATTCACAGACGTTAAGCCGTTCGTAAAAATAGGAATGGAGCTTTTTTATGCGGAAGGCCCGTCTATCGTAAGAGAGATAAAGGAAACAGGTCATAAAATATTCCTCGACCTCAAGCTCCACGATATTCCGAACACGGTTAAAAAGGCTATGGCAGTTCTCTCCTCTCTTGACGTTGATA
>JAZNES010000266.1:0-4957 GCA_045588755.1 Eubacteriales bacterium
GACAAATCAAAATTTGAAAAGCCAAATTAAAACAAGCAGACCGACGTGTCGGTCTGCTCTTTTATTATTCTTCGGGTGTTACAAAATAAGCTTTTTTGATAAATATTTTCTCGACAGGCATATCGTAATCTCCTGTTTTGGGATTTATCCATACTCTCGTTGCTGCTATGTTATCAACGACGTCCATGCCGTAAACGACCTCACCAAAGGACGCATACTGCCCGTCAAGGCTATCCGAAGCATCGCCGTGGCATATAAAGAACTGTGACGACGCCGAATCATTGCTGTATCCCGCGCGTGCCATAGAAATAACACCTCTCTTGTGTGAAAGGGAATTGGGTATTCCGTTTGCCTCAAATTCTCCTTTTATGTTTTTGCCCGAGCCTTCATAGCCGTATCCGTCGGTCGATCCGCCCTGTATTACAAAGCCCTGTATTACTCTGTGAATGGTAAGTCCGTCATAAAAGCCCTCGGCTACAAGATCCTGAAAATTTTTAACGGTGATAGGCGCTATTTCGGGATAAAGCTCAATTACTATCTTTCCGTAATCCTCAACGTCCAAAACGACGAAATTGGTTGCTTCCTTGGACTTTGCGTAGGGAATGCTTTCGCACGAGCAAAGGGGAAGGGTAACCAAAATAATACATAAGAGCAAACAAATAAATTTTTTCATATATTCAACCTCTTGATTTTAATGAATATATTCTACCAAAAAACTCTTCGTTTGTCAATTCATTTTAAGTAAGATATATTTTAACTATTGTGAAGCATACTATTTACAAATGAGAATGAAGGAGCTTCGGTATGAACAGTAAAGCAAGGCTTGCCGAAAAGTTGTTTTGCGCGGGATTTTTTACGCTTTGTGCATATCTTTTGTTGAAGTATGCGATAGGCGCGCTTTTGCCGTTTGCCTTTGCCTATCTTATCTCACTTATCATTTCACCGATATCGGGAGCCATATCGAAAAAGATGAAGCTCCCCATAAAGCTTTGCGCCGCGGTTTGTGTAATATTATCGGTCGCACTGCTTAGCTATCTTGTATATATCGGAATTTCAAGGCTCGCCAAAGAAGTAGAGCTTTTACTTGAAAGAATGAAAAGCGGGGAGGGCGAGTTCTTGTTGGTCATAGACAGAGTAAGCTCCTCTGCCAGATCTTTCCTTTCAAGATTTGAGTTTCCAAGTCGTATTGGAGGAGGGGCATCTGATGGTCTTTCGGGTGCTATGGCGAAGCTTTTTTCAAGCCTTCGTGATGGGATAAGCTCTTTTATAGGCTCGAGGATTCCTTCGGCACTCGGGCAGATAATATCGAAAGCACCACAATTATTTATAGGATTTTTCGTTACTCTTATGGCGTCATATTATTTCGTAGCCGACCGAGAGAAGATAAGAGAGGGTATAAAGATGCTTCTTCCAAAATCGGCTCGACTCGGTGCTTCGCGCTATCTTTCAAAAATATCTTACGCCTTGCGCCGATATGCAAGAGGATATCTTTTGCTGATGCTTCTGACCTTTATTTTTTCTTTGATAGGACTTAGTGTTCTTGGAATCAAATATTCATTTATAATCGCCTTGGCTATTGCCGTTATCGATATTCTGCCCGTTCTTGGAAGCGGAACTGTGCTTGTTCCTTGGGCAATAGTCGAGTTCCTCATAGGTAACGGCAGACTCGGCACGGGGCTTTTGATACTGTACGGTGTTATGACTATCATAAGACAGATATCCGAGCCAAAGATAATAGGGGATAGCATTGGACTTCACCCTATGGCGTCGCTTTTTTCTATGTACGTGGGTCTGCGCCTCTTCGGAATATGGGGAATGATACTTTCGCCCGCAGTTGCCTTGATAATAAAGGAAACGGTGTGGGATAAATCGTCGCTTGCCTGAGCTTTTGATAAATTGCGATTTGTCGGTTTATTTGAGGTTGATGCGGGGGAAACTTTTTTGAAAAAAAGATTTCCCCCGCACCCCCTTCAAAAAACTTTCACCAAATTGGTAAAAGTTTTTGTTACGTCCTCACTTCGAATACCGTTCACCTCATTCGTTTATGCCCGCCCAGGGCTTGGAGCCCGAGTGCTCGCAGTGCGAGATGAAGCGAGGGCGACAAGGGAGGCGAAAAGAAGCGTCGGAAGCGCGCTACGCGTACGCGACCGAGGCAACTATTTCGACGAGTGGGGGAGAGCGGAGCAAGGGCTGCGGGAGCAAGTCTAAATGTTTGAAAGTTCCCCCGAAAGTGTGAAAACCTTTTTTCAAAAAGGTTTTCGCACCTCTCTTAACACAAACTAACTCTTCGATAAATCAAAATTTGAAAACACAAAATCTCTTTTGCCGATTTTGCGGCAAAAGCGATTTGTTATGCAATGTTTATTGTTGGTCAAGCATAGGGGTTGAGAGGTATCTGTCGCCTGTGTCGGGGAGTATTACGACGATGCGCTTTGAAGCGTTTTCTTTCTCATGCGCCACTGTCAAGGCTGCCGAGAGAGCTGCCCCCGAAGTTATTCCGCAGAAGATGCCCTCGCTTCTTGCAAGAGAGAGTGCACATCTGTAGGCGTCCTCCTCTTTGACGGTTACGACACGGTCGATAAGTGTGCGGTCAAGGTTTTCGGGCACGAAATTCGCGCCTATTCCTTGAAGTCCGTGAGCGCCCGATCTTCCCTCTGAGAGCAGGGGAGAGCCTGCGGGCTCTACGGCTATTATCTGAATATCTTTGTTTTTCTCTTTGAGATATCTTGCTATTCCGCTTACAGTCCCGCCCGTTCCGACTCCCGCAACGAGAATATCTATCTTGCCCTCGGTATCCTCAAATATCTCGGGCGCGGTAGTGAGCTCGTGCGCAAGAGGATTGTCGGGATTGTCGAACTGAGAGGGAATAAAGCTGTTTTCGTAAAGAGAGGCAAGCTCCTCTGCCTTCTTATTTGCACCGAGCATACCCTCGCTGCCCTTTGTAAGCACGATTTCTGCTCCGTATGCCGCGAGAAGCTTTCTGCGTTCAAGACTCATAGTTTCGGGCATAGTGAGAATGACCTTATAGCCTCTTGATGCGCCGATAGCCGCAAGACCTATTCCCGTATTTCCGCTTGTTGATTCAATAATGACCGAGCCCTCTTTGAGCAGTCCCTTTTTTTCTGCGCCCTCTATCATAGAAAGGGCGGCTCTGTCCTTGATGCTTCCTGCGGGATTGAGATATTCAAGCTTGCACAGAAGTTCTACATTCTCAGGAACGGAATTCTGTTTGCAGAAGTTGCTCGCACGTAGCATAGGCGTTTTGCCGATAAGCTCGGTTATAGAATTATATATCATAAAATCACCCCGATAGGTAAGGATTAAAAATTAAAAGCCGCACATAGTGGTGAGAAACTATGTACGACTGATAATTACATATTGTTAAGTGCCTTTGTGAACTGACTCTTCTTGCGAGCTGCTGCATTCTTGTGAATGATGTTGCGAGCTGCTGCCTGGTCAATCTTCTTTACAGCTTCTCTGTAAGTTGTCTGAGCAAGCTCCTTATCGCCTGCCTCGAGAGCTGCGTTATACTTCTTTATATCAGTCTTGAGCTGCGAACGGAACATCTTGTTCTGGAGAGCCTTTGTCTGATTAACGAGAACACGCTTCTTTGCGCTCTTAATGTTTGCCACGATTTTCACCTCCGTTAACACGTTTTTAAGTCTTTATGCACGCATGAGAGGTTGCGCGCACATCTATACATTTATGTATGATACCACAAACGAAACGATAAATCAAGAGTTTTTTAATAATTTTTTCAAAAATATTTTGTTTTTTATCTTTGGGTATTTGTGTCCTTGAAAGTATAACACATTTTGGTAGTGATTGCAAGTGATTTTTCGGCGTGGCGGAAAGCGGAATTTACTAAAAAAGTGAGGTTTTTAAGAAAAAAATTAAAAAATGTAAAAAAATGCTTGACAAGTATTGACATTTCTGCTATAATTGTAAACTGCATTATAATTGCTTATTATGCCCAAATTTGCGTATTGAGCAGGTATTCGTTCGAAATTCATCTATATATAATATATGCGTTTCGAAACGGATACGGCGGACTTTCGCTCCTGTGGGCAAGGTTCGCAAGGTGTGATTATTACTTTGAATGGAGTGGTTGAATTAATGGTCAATGTAAAAGAGCAGAAGCTTGGTCAGAATACGAGAATGAGCTTTTCCAGGTCGCGCTTTTCGCTTGAGCTTCCTAATCTCGTGGAGGTTCAGACAAAGTCCTTCAAATGGTTCCTTGAGGAAGGCTTGAAGGAGGTCCTCAGAGACGTATCTCCTATAACCGATTATTCGGGAAATCTTATGATCGAGTTTATCGACTATTCTCTTGACACAAAGCCCAGATATACTGTGGAGGAGTGTAAGGAGAGAGACGCTAACTATGCGGCACCCTTGAAGGTAAACGTTCGTCTTACCAACAAGCAGACGGGTGAAGTGAAGGAAACCGATATCTTTATGGGTGAATTCCCGATGATGACAAAGACCGGTACCTTCGTTATAAACGGTGCTGAAAGAGTTATCGTATCGCAGATCATACGTTCACCCGGAATGTACTATGCTTCCGACATAGATAAATCCGGAAAAACAACATATAACGCTACGATAATACCCTATCGTGGCGCATGGCTTGAGTACGAGACCGACGTTAACGGCGTTATGTACGTTCGTATAGACAAGAACCGTAAGCTTCCCTTGACCATGTTTATAAGAGCTCTCGGAATCGAGTCGAGAGAGGATATCTTCGCTATGTTCGGCGAAGAGGAAAACCTCGCGGCGACTCTCGAAAAGGACGAGAGCGAGATGCTTGCGCTTCACAACAATTCTTCGATAGGCGTAGAGGCTCTTAAGGAGATATACAAGAAGCTTCGTCCCGGCGAGCCTGCACTTGAGGAGTCGGCACGTACGCTTATCAATAATTTCTTCTTTGACGCCAAGAGATACGACATAGCTCCCGTAG
>JAZNES010000267.1:0-5686 GCA_045588755.1 Eubacteriales bacterium
GGATATTTTGAGAGCTTTTATCAGAAATACAGAAATATTTTAGGCGAACGTTCGAAAGATTAATTTTGAAAGAGGTGTAAAAATGATTTTGAATGAAAAGATTTTGCCCGAGGTCATAGCAGTCGCTATGAGCACAGGCGCTGACTTTGCCGAGGTCTTTGCTCAGCGTTCAAGAAACAACAGAATATCGGTAGTAGGAGGCAAGATAGACAGCATCAGCGATAACGTGATAAGCGGAGTCGGTATCAGAGCCTTCCTCGGAACGAAAACGGTATTCGCATCAACTACGGATATGACAAAGGAAGGACTTCTCGCTTGCGCGGCGTCTGTCGCTCAGGCGATGGGAGATGCTAAAAACACCGAGCTCGCTTCTGTCGTTCTTAAGCAAAAGGAAATAAAGAACATACATCACGTAAGAGAATATCCCGCTGACGTTCTCACTAAGCGTAAGATAGACCTTGTTCGCGAGGCTTGCGCGGCTGCAAAGAACCACGACTCGCTTATCTCGCAGACAGAGGGAATGTATCTTGACGTAGACCGTTCTATTCTCGTGGCAAACAGCGAGGGACTTCTTGCCGAGGACCGTCACGTTCGTTCAAGAATGTTCGTAAGCGCAGTTGCTTCCGAGGGTGGAGAAAATCAGGCGGGAAGCGCAGGCCCCGGTGCGGGACGCGGAATAGAGTATTTCGAGGAGCTTACTCCCACAGAGATAGGTATCAGCGCAGCAAAGCAGGCAATTGTGAACCTTAAGGCAGATTACTGTCCCGCAGGGCAGATGACTGTCGCTATTGAAAACGGCTTTGGAGGAGTTATCTTCCACGAGGCGTGCGGTCACTCGCTTGAGGCAACTCAGGTAGGTGTCGGAATGTCCGAGATGTGCGGAAAGCTCGGTCAGAAGATAGCTAATGAAAAGGTCACCGCAATAGACGACGGAACTATACCGAACGCTTGGGGCTCCTGCAATATAGACGACGAGGGAACACCCACACAGAGAAACGTTCTTATCGAAAACGGAGTTCTCAAGAGCTATATGGTCGACAGGCTCGGCTCTCGCCGTATGGGAATGCCTATGACGGGGAACAGCCGCCGTCAGAGCTACACCTTTGAGCCTACCTCGAGAATGACCAATACCTTTATAGATAACGGTCCCGATAAGAATGAGGACATTATAGCTTCGATGGAATACGGACTTTACGCCAAGGATATGGGCGGCGGCTCTGTAAATCCCTTGACGGGTGCTTTCAATTTCTCTGTCAAGGAGGGATATATCGTAAGAAACGGAAAGATATGCGAGGCAGTAAGAGGAGCGTCTCTTATCGGAACAGGCTCGCAGATACTTCAGGATATAGATATGGTCGGACAGAATCTTGCCAGAGCGCAGGGAATGTGCGGCTCGTCGAGCGGAAGTGTTCCCACCGACGTAGGACAGCCGCTTATCCGTGTTAAGAAGATAACCGTTGGCGGTAGATAAGGAGGTTTGTATTTATGAAATTTGAGGAAGTAAAATCGGCTCTTATTGAGGCCGCAAACAAGGCAGGCCTTGAGGAATAAGAAATATATTATATGAGAGATAACGGCATTTCTGCCGAAACTCTCAAAAATGAGATATCTACCTTCTCGTCAAGTGTCGGCGGAGGAGTGAGCTTCAGATGCTTATACAACGGAAAGATGGGATATGCATCGAGCGAGCTTTTCGAGGTCGAGGAGATGAGAGCACTTGTCGCAAGAGCTATGTCAAACGCCGAAAATATGGACGAAAGCGACGGCGCGGAGATCTACAAGGGATCTGATAAATATGAGCCTCTTGAAGCAAATGAATTTGTGCTTTCAGATACTGCAAGTATAAAGAAGACGGCTCTTGAGCTTCAGGAAAAGACCTATGCTTGCAGCGAGTTCGTAATAGACGGAACTCAGAGTGCAGCGCTTTCGAGCAAAATAGACATAGAGCTCATAAATTCTCACGGACTCGAGCTCAAAAACAGCGTGGGAATGTCGGGAGTATACGTCAGTGCAGTTGTAAGCCGCGACGGTGAATCCGAAAACGAGTTTGATTTCTGCGAAGGATTTGATAAAGAAAAGTACGAAAAAATGGCAGAGGATACCGTAAAGACCGCACTCTCAAAGCTCAAAGCCGATCAGCTTGAATCGGGTAAATACGACGTCGTATTTGCAGCAAATCAGATGCGCTCTCTGCTCAGTGCCTTTGCTTCGGCATTCTCGGGTAAGGAAGCATATAACGGACTTTCCTTGCTTGCGGGCAAGGTAGGAGAGAAGATAGCGGCTGATTGCGTTACCATTATTGACGATCCTATGAGAGAGGAAAGCCCTCTGAAGACTAACTTCGACGGAGAGGGTGTTGCTACCTACCGCAAGAGCGTGGTCGAAAACGGCGTGCTCAAGACATTGCTTTACGATCTTGCAACAGCTAAGAAGGCAGGTGCTCAGCCTACGGGTAACGGTCAGCGCGGTTCTTACGCAAGCACGGTAATGGTCGCTCCTTATAACTTCTATATCGCAGGCGGCGATAAGACTCTTGATGCGCTCTTCTCGGGAATCGAAAAGGGAGTATATATCACAGAGCTCAAGGGACTTCACGCAGGTGCTAATGCCGTAACGGGCGACTTCTCAATAGAGTGTGCAGGATTTATTATAGAGAACGGCAAGCTTGGCAAGGCAGTGAAATCCTTTACCGTTGCGGGGAACTTCTTCGAGCTTCTCAAGAACATCGAAAGCATATCGGATAAGGTGAACTTCGGTATACCCGGCTCCTTTACCGTGTTTGGCTCACCCGACGTTCTCGTTCGCTCAATGAGCATCGCGGGCAAATAATAAAATAAAAAAGGCTGTATTGACAATACAGCTCGACTGTGATAAAATTATAAACTGATATTAGACTAAGTTCAGTGTAAGAGAAAGGATATCTAAAATGAACAATTCCGAAAAAACAATGGATAAAATAGTCGCTCTGTGTAAGACGAGAGGCTTTATATTCCCCGGCTCCGAAATATACGGCGGCCTTGCGAACTCTTGGGACTACGGCCCTCTTGGCGTTGAATTCAAGAACAATGTAAAGAAGGCTTGGTGGAAGAAATTCGTTCAGGAGTGCAAGTATAACGTAGGACTTGACAGCGCTATCATTATGAACCCTCAGACTTGGGTAGCGTCGGGTCACGTTGGAGGCTTCTCCGATCCCCTTATGGACTGTAAGTCCTGTAAGACCCGTCATCGTGCCGATAAGCTTATCGAGGATTTTGCATTTGCAAACGGACTTGAGGACAATCCTGCGGGTTGGAGCTTTGATGAGATGGCTGCTTATATAAAGGAAAAGGGAATAGTTTGCCCCGATTGCGGCGGCAAGGAATTCACCGACATTAAGAAGTTCAATCTTATGTTCAAGACCTATCAGGGCGTTACCGAGGATTCAAGCACCGAGCTTTATCTCCGTCCCGAGACCGCACAGGGTATCTTTGTAAACTTTGCAAGCATTCAGCGTGCTTCGAGAAAGAAGCTCCCCTTCGGAGTTTGTCAGATAGGTAAGTCCTTCAGAAACGAGATAACCCCCGGAAACTTCGTATTCCGCACCCGTGAGTTCGAGCAGATGGAGCTTGAGTTCTTCTGTAAGCCCGGAACCGACCTTGAGTGGTTCAATTTCTGGAAGAACTACTGCAAGCAGTGGCTTCTTGACCTCGGTATGAGAGAGGAAAACCTCAGACTCCGTGACCACAGCCCCGAGGAGCTTTGCTTCTACTCAAAGGCTACCACCGACTTTGAATTTCTCTTCCCGTTCGGTTGGGGAGAGCTTTGGGGTGTGGCAGACCGTACCGATTACGACCTTACTCAGCACGCTAATCAGAGCGGTAAGGATATGCAGTATTTCGATCCCGAAACCAATGAAAAGTATACTCCTTACGTCGTTGAGCCCTCTCTTGGCGCTGACCGTGTAGCTCTCGCATTCCTCGTTGACGCGTATGACGAGGAGGTAATAGACGCAGAGAAGAACGATGTCAGAGTCGTTTTGCATCTTGCTCCCGCGCTTGCTCCCTTCAAGGCTGCCGTTCTTCCTCTTTCCAAGAAGCTCGGCGAGGGTGCTGAGAAGATATTCACCGAGCTTTCAAAGTATTTCAACGTTGATTACGACGAGACCGGCTCTATCGGTAAGAGATATCGCCGTCAGGACGAGATAGGAACACCCCTTTGTATTACTTACGACTTCGATTCCGAGGTTGACGGTTGCGTTACCGTTCGTGACAGAGATACTATGGAGCAGGTGAGAATTCCTGTCAGCGAGCTCAAAGCTTATATTGAGAACGTAATAGCGTTCTGATGGTGGCAATATGGAAAAATCAAAGAAGAAAATGACGAGAATACCGATAAGCATAATATTTGTCTTATACGGAGCAACTACACTCATAGGTGGCTTTGAGGCACTCCTTACCCTTGAGCTTTCGTGCATTTTATCGTTTGCATGGGGAATACTTATGTTTTTGTCGGGTGCCTTTGGTCTCATAGGCAAAAGCAAAAAGCTGTGTCGGACTATGGCGATAGTTATCTGCGTTTTGGCGGCTTTGAATTTTGTTCTTGCCTTGGTTCGAGGCAGATTCGACCATCAGACGCTCGTCTACGCACTCCTTTCGTGGATATATTTTGATTGTATTTGATTTTATAAAACAAAAAAGCCCTTTGAATTTTTCAAAGGGCTTTTTTCGTTGCCATTAATAAATTGGGATTTATGTGAGTGTTTGGTTTTATGCGGGGGAAACTTTTTTGAAAAAAAGATTACCCCCGCACCCCCTTCAAAAAACTTTTACCAATTTGGCAAAAGTTTTTGTGACGTCCTCACTCTAAATACCGCTTACCTCATTTGTTAATGCCCGCCCGGGGCTTGGAGTCCGAGTGCTCGCGGTGCGAGATTAAGCGAGGGCGACAAGGGAGGAGAAATTATTTCCACGAGTGGGGGAAGAGTGGAGCAAGGGCTGCGGGAGCAAGTCCAAATGTTTGAAAGTTTTTGGAAAGTGTGAAAACCTTTTTTCAAAAAGATTTTCGCAATAATCTTAACGCAATCTAATACACTTCGACAAATCAAAATTTGAAAATTCAACCTATTTGTAACAGGGCTTATTTCATAAGCTCATCAGCCATAGCTTTTATCTGAACGATGTTTTCTTCTGTGAGCGCCGAGTATATCTTGACGTTATTTTCAAGATAAGTTATATTCTTGGCTTCTTCAAGGAGTCTTGCCATTATCTTTGCCGCCATAGGTGCCCACGTGCCGTTTTCGATAAATCCTACCGTTCTGTTTTTGAAGGCTCTTTCGGTGAGGGCGTCGATAAAGGTTCTCATAAAGGGGAAGATATCACCGTTGTATGTGGTAGTAGCAAGAACGAGCTTTCCATAACGGAAGGCATCTTCAACAGCCTCTGCCATATCACAGCGAGCAAGGTCGTTTACAACTACCTTGGGACAGCCTCTCTCTTTGAGTTCGAGAGCAAGTTTTTCGACTGCTTTTTTTGTATTTCCGTAAACAGAGGTATAAGCTATGACCACACCCTCCCTTTCAACACCGTAGCTTGACCAGGTATCGTAAAGTCCGATATAATAGCTAAGATCCTTATCAAGCACGGGGCCGTGCAAGGGACAGATTATCTTTATGTCAAGAGCAGCAGCCTTTTTAAGAACTGCCTGAACC
>JAZNES010000268.1:0-2178 GCA_045588755.1 Eubacteriales bacterium
TTTCCTCCAATGTCAGCAGTATGGATACACTTTTGAAAAAGACGCAGTATGCTTCAACGCCGCTTATGTATGCCTCTCTCGCTTCCAATATCTGGCGTGAGGCTTCGGCGGCAAAGGCTAACCTCAGTATGCTTCCCGTGACAGAGGCATCACTCGATAACGTCAATAAGTTCCTTGCGCAGGTAGGAGAGTATACGCTTTTCCTTTCCAACCGTATGGCAGGCGGAGCGAAGCTCAGCGAGGATGATCACGCTGCCATAGCTTCTCTTTCCGCACTTGCTACCCAAGTTAATACAAAGCTTAATGAGCTTATAGGTGGGATAAGTGACAAAAGCGTTATGCTTACCGAGGTCAGCAAGAAAACGAACGGCATACTCGCGGGTATAAACAATAGCGGAATAGGTATTTCCGGCGGTTTTGAGGACGTTGAAAACGGATTCGAGGAATACCCGACGCTTATATATGACGGTCCTTATTCGGATAATCTCGTCAATAAGGAAAGTGTAATGTTAAAGTCTGAAGCTGGGGTTTCCGAGCAAGAAGCAAAGGCAAAAGCGGCAACCGTATTCGGGGTGCCGGCTGAAGAGGTAGTTTCAAGCGGAGAAGGAGGCGGAATTATACCCAGCTTTTATTTCGGATACGGAGAAAAGCTTGCCGAGGTTAGCAAGGCGGGCGGGTATCTGATTACCGTAACCGACGGTATGCAAAGGGAAGAGGAAACTCTTTCTTACGAGGATGCGCTTGTCGTGGCAGAGGAATTCCTTGAAAAAATAGGCTACGAAAATATGGAGACCACCTACTATATGATTGAGTACGGAGTGTGTACCATAAATTTCGCGTATCAGGAGGAGGGGGTGCTTTTCTACCCGGACCTTATTAAAGTGGGCGTTTCACTCGGTGATGGAGGTATAGCCTCATTTGATGCAAGGGGTTATATTATGAATCATAGCGACCGCGAGCCGGTGCAGCCTAAGAAAACCTCAGAGGAGGCTGCAAAGCTTCTCTCCGAAGGCTTGTCCGTAGAATCGGTACGCAGAGCAGTTATTCCGACTGAGGGAGGAAGCGAGGTCTACTGTTGGGAATTTGTGTGCAAAGCCGGTGACGGAACCGATATAATAGAATACTTCAATTCGGATACTCTTCGTGAAGAGGATATACTGATACTTCTGAAAAACGAGAATGGGACACTGACTGTGTAGCTCCTTGGTCAGGATCATCCGAAACAAGCAACAGGTACCCGAGCGCAAAGACCATACCGCTGTCATCACCCTTTTGTAAAAGGGTAAATATAAGTATCAGCAGCAGATAGGTATCGAGATTTTCTCCTGCTCTGAAAATAGAAGAAAGAGGATTCAAAACAGTCCCTCCTTTTTAATTCTGGGAAGTATTTTAGCAAGCCGCATAACGGTAAGGGCATCCTTGAATTTGCTCTGACGGCGCCTGTTAAGATACGGTTTTATTGCGTAGAGTAGGGAGGCGCTTTCATCCTCCTTGCGGTTGAATTCTGAAGCAATACGTATAATTCGGGAGAGAGATTCGGGATCAATTCCCGAAAACTCTCCCGAATTTTCGTTTTTTTGAGCTTGAGAGGAATTCTGAGAGGAATCCATAAAGGCGGAGGCCATATTCATTATTTGATTCATCGCCTGAGGATCTCCAAGTATGCTGCCGAGTTTATCCTCCAGTTCACCCATAAGGCATCCACCTTTCATCTTTTATTTGTTCGCACGGTTTATTATGCTGCGAAATTCAGGGTTAGAAAACAGTTCTTTTATACTGTCGGCGTTTGCGGCGCATTTCTTGATAGCGGCTATATCCTCTTCGCTAAGCTTCGAAGCGATTGCTTTTGCCTTTTCGGTAGCCTGCTTTTTTTCATCCTCTGATTTAAGTATTTCTGAAAAATCGTTGCTCTTCATTTCAACACCTCAGTAGATTTTATGCTGTAAACAGCAAAAGTTGCATAAGTTGGAAAAATAATTTTCTGTGCAAAAACTAAAAACACAAAATATTAGGCGTAAAAATACGTATAAAAATAAAACTCCAAAAAGAAAAATAAAAAAAATAAAAAAAAGTAAAATTTGTTCTTGACAGATGGGAAAGGTTGTTATATAATACAAAAGCGGCACGAAAAAAAGAGGTTTTTTCTTCGCCGGTTTGTAATGGGAGCATAGCTCAGCT
>JAZNES010000269.1:0-4482 GCA_045588755.1 Eubacteriales bacterium
CCTGTGTCGGGCGTGAAAAGGCAAAGCTCACCGTAGCTAAAAAAGAAACACAGACCAAGTGGTCTGTGTTCTTTTTTTTGTTGCGGAGGTGGGATTTGAACCTCACGACCTCCGGGTTATGAGCCCGACGAGCTACCAAGCTGCTCTACCCTGCGATATTAAATTTTCACCCGTTGGTGCCGGTGACCGGGGTCGAACCGGTACGATACTTTCGTATCACGGGATTTTAAGTCCCGGGCGTCTGCCTATTCCGCCACACCGGCGAATTGAGAAGACTTAATGCCTTGTCACCACACAATTATATCATTTGTTTACCCCTTTGTCAAGGGATTTATAATATATTTTTTTATTTTTATTCCACGCTCACGCAAATACACTTTACTATTATGCAGAAAATGTATTTGCGTGTCGTCCCTTGTCAACTTTTATTCAAGCTCAAATGCGCCCGTATAAAGCTGATAATATTTACCCTTTTCGGCGATAAGCTTCTCGTGGTTGCCTCTCTCTATTATGCGTCCGTTTTCAAGAACCATAATAACGTCGGAGTTGCGTACCGTCGAGAGTCTGTGCGCTATAACGAAGACTGTACGTCCCTTCATAAGCGCGTCCATTCCCCTCGAAACAAGAGCCTCGGTTCTCGTATCTATCGACGACGTTGCCTCGTCAAGTATCATAACGGGCGGGTCGGCAACAGCCGCGCGGGCAATAGAGAGGAGCTGCCTTTGACCTTGCGAGAGATTTGCTCCGTTTGAGGTAAGGGGAGTATTATACCCTTGGGGAAGTCTTGTAATGAAATCGTGGGCATTTGCAAGCTTTGCCGCCGCGATACATTCCTCGTCGGTGGCGTCAAGCTTTCCGTATCTGATATTCTCCATAACCGTTCCCGTAAACAGATTGGTGTCCTGAAGAACGATTCCAAGCGAGCGGCGAAGGTCGGCTTTCTTTATCTTGTTGATATTTATTCCGTCGTATCTTATCTTTCCGTCGTCTATATCGTAGAATCTGTTTATAAGGTTGGTAATAGTTGTTTTTCCTGCACCCGTAGCACCTACGAATGCGACCTTCTGACCGGGCTCGGCGTAAAGGCTTATATCGTGAAGCACCGTTTTCTCGGGAGTGTATCCAAAGTCCATATTGACTATGCTTACGTCACCCTGAAGCTTGGTATAGGTCACGCTTCCGTCAGCTGAATGGGGATGCTTCCAAGCCCACATGCCTGTGCGCTCGGTACATTCAACGATCTCTCCGTCTACCTCCTTTGCATTGACAAGAGTAACGTAACCCTCGTCGGTCTCGGGTTCGGTATCAAGAAGATCAAAAACACGGGAAGCTCCCGCCATTGCCATAACGACGGCATTTATCTGCTGAGATACTTGGCTTATGTTATTAGTGAATTGCTTTGAAGCATTCAAAAAGGGAACTACAACGCTGATGTTGACAAGCGGAGATACCGTCATTCCGAGTATAGGGGCCAAAAGGAGCTGTAGCGATGCGTTTTTCGCTCCTGTGATTATCAGAAGTCCTCCGACGAAGGCAACGAAAACGTACAGGATATTTCCTATATTACCCATGATAGGCATAAGGATATTAGCAAATCTGTTTGCCTGAGTCGCATTGCGGCAAAGCTCGTCGTTCACCTTGTCAAAATCCTCGATGCTCTGTTCCTCGTGGCAAAATACCTTGACTACCTTCTGTCCGTTCATCATCTCCTCGACGAAGCCCTCGGTAGAGGCGATCGACTTTTGCATCTTCATAAAGTTCTTAGCACTCGCACCGCCGATCTTTTTGGCAACGAGGATCATTGCGACACTTGCTAAGGCTACGACGATAGCCATCCAAACGCTCAGATAGAGCATATTGAATATCAGAGAGGTAACGATAAGAGCCGACTGGATAAGGTGGGGAAGGGTAGATGAAACAAGCTCTCTTACCGTATCGGTATCGTTTGTGTAGTGCGACATTATATCGCCGTGTGCGTGAGTATCAAAATAGCGAAGCGGAAAGCTTTGCATTTTGTCAAACATCTTTTTTCTTATGCTGTTAAGAAAGCTCTGAGTCACTATCGCCATAATACGAGTATAAGCGAAGGAAAGCACCCAGCCCAAAGCATATATTGAAAGCATTATCAGTACGGCGGTCGTTATTTTACCGATGACCGCATTGATACCGTCCCTCAGTCCTTCCTCAATAAAGAGAATAAACTGATTCATAAACAAGCTGGCTATCGTAGATGCCATAGCAACGACAATTATGCAGAATATGACGACTATCATCTGCCACTTGTATTCTTTGAAAAGCATTTTGAGTATTCGTCCGAGAACACCCTTTTTCATAGGAGGTCTTTTGTTCTGTGCGTTCTTATTCGCCATCGTTTTGTCCTCCTTTGGTCTGCGATTCGTATATTTCCTTATAGATAGCACTCTTTTTCATAAGCTCGGAATGAGTACCTATCGATTCGATACTTCCGCCGTCAAGAACTATTATCTTATCGGCGTGCTCTACCGACGATATTCTTTGAGCGATAATTATCTTTGTTGTATCGGGTATCTCCTTTGCAAAGGCCTTTTGTATGAGCGAGTCGGTCTTAGTATCAACTGCGCTCGTCGAGTCGTCAAGTATAAGTATCTTCGGCTTTTTGAGAAGTGCGCGGGCTATACAGAGTCTTTGCTTCTGACCGCCCGAGACGTTCGTTCCGCCCTGTGTTATATAGGTATCGTATTTGTCGGGGAAGCTCTCGATAAAGTCGTGAGCCTGAGCGAGCTTGCATATACGCACCATCTCCTCGTCGGTGGCATCAGCATCGCCCCAACGGAGATTTTCCTTTATAGTTCCCGAGAAGAGAACGTTCTTTTGAAGAACGACCGAGACCTCGTTTCTGAGCGTCTCTATATCATAGTCGCGGACGTCAACTCCGCCGACCTTGACAGAACCCTCGCTAACGTCGTAAAGACGCGAGATGAGCTGTACCATACTTGTCTTTCCGCTTCCCGTTCCTCCGATGATACCGACAGTTTCGCCCGAGGCAATAAAGACGTTTATATCGGAAAGCGATCTTTTTTCTGCCTGTGCCGAGTAAGAAAAGCTTACCTTATCGAAGAGAATGCTTCCGTCAAGCACCTCGGTGATGGGGTCTTCGGGATTCTGAATAGCACTTACCTCATTGAGGACCTCAGATATACGGTTAGCCGACTCTACCGAGAGCACGAGCATAACGATTATCATAGAGAGCATCATAAGGCTCATAAGTATCTGCGCGCCATATGTGAGAAGGGCAGAGAAGCCCGCAACGTCAAGCATCTCGTTATTTGTGTTTATGATCAACTGAGAGCCGAAGAAGCAGACCATAAGCATAAGCGTGTTAAAGCAGAACTGCATAAGAGGACTGTTGAGAGCGAGTATCTTTTCAGCCTTTGTGAAGCCCTCGGCTACATCGTTTGAGGCTACGTCAAATTTTTTTCTTTCATAGTCCTCACGAACGAAGGACTTTACGACTCGCATTCCCGATACGTTCTCTTGTACCGAGTTGTTAAGATTATCGTATTTTTTGAATACCGTCTTGAAGATGGGGTGAGCCTTTTTGGCGATAATGAGCAGACCGACAGCGAGTACGGGTGCTACTACGGCAAAGGCAACAGACATTCTGGGACTTACCGATATTGCCATTATCAAGGCAAAAACGACCATCATAGGAGCGCGTATGGCAGTTCTTATTATCATCATAAAAGACATCTGCACATACGACACGTCGGTGGTAAGTCTCGTAACAAGACCTGCGGTAGAAAATTTATCCATATTTGAGAAAGAATACTGCTGTATTGCGGCGTAGAGATCGTGGCGTACGTTCTTTGCGAAGCCGCAGGAGGCGATCGCCGCGAAGTGTCCCGCAAAGGCTCCGCAGGTGAGCGACAGCGCGGCAAGCAAGAGCAAGATCAGCCCGTATTTTATTATTACGTCTATTTCACAGCCGTCCTGTATATTTCGAACGAGCTTGGCGGTGACAAAGGGAATAATACATTCTATCGCGACCTCTCCTGCGATTATGACAGGCGCAAGTATAGACTGCTTTTTATATTCACGAATGCACTTTGCAAGCGTTTTCAGCATATGCATTAAAAAGATCCTCCTACTATTTCATATATCCTTACAATTCTAATACATAAAGATTTCATAAACTTTATTTCTTTGTAAACAATAAGTAAACATTAAAAAAAGGGAGATGAGCTCTCCCTTTTGCAGTTATACGGTTTCTATTTTGATTATGTCGGTATTTCCGGAGGTTCCGTTTGTCATTCCGCCCGTTATTACTATCTTGTCTCCCTTTGATAGCTTCATATGCTCGCAAGCTACCTTTTTACCCGAATAGAAAAGAACGTCGGGTGAGTAGTAATGCTCGGTCATTATTGGAAGCACGCCCCATGAAAGTGCGAGCTTACGCCAGGTCTTTTCCTCGGTCGTCATTCCTATAATATCGACGGGACAGCG
>JAZNES010000270.1:0-6042 GCA_045588755.1 Eubacteriales bacterium
CACTCTCCCTCACCCGACTCCGTCGGGAGCTCCCTCCCGGAGGGAGCCTAAAATTACCTTCCCCTAAAATTTATTACACACCGATAAATCCCAATTTATCAAACAATATTCTTTCGTGACCGTTGTGAGCACGTAAGGGCGGAGCAAGTCAATGTTTACGAAGTAAACTTGATGTGAAGCGAAGCGGAGCTTGGCTGCTGGGAGCTATCCCAAAATGTAAGGAAAGTTTTTGGAAAGTGTGAAAACCTTTTTCCAAAAAGGTTTTCGCATTTTTCTTAACGCAATCTAACTCCCCGATAAATCCCAATTTATTTAATTGATCCGATAACTCCGTCAAGGAAGGTAAGTATTTGCGGTAAAAATGCCATTATTACGAAATATCCGACGACAGCCACAATACAGACGAGAACGACCGAGCGCCAAGACGCGCCCTTTGTGTCAAAACGCACCTCGGCGGCATATTTTTTGTCCTCGGGGATATAAAACCTGTCATTTTCCGCGGACTTTATTACCGAGTAAAATCTTCCGTTCTTCAGTGCACGGCGGATCAGGAAATTATTTTCATATCCAAGCTCAGCAAGAGTGCGGGCATTTTCCTCGCCGAGTGCGCCCTCGGCTATCATCTTCTCGACGAAAGCACCGTATATCTTCTTGTAAAGCACCATAAGAGCCGAAGCGAAGATCATTCCGAGTGCTATCGCGGCAATTATACACCATATCGGAAAGCTGTCGTCGGGGCTGATGCCGAGATTTTCGTAAGCACCGACACTCCTCGGGAAATATTTAGCCTTGAAATAAGCAAGGAGCTCGTCCCAAAGGGTCGGCTGTGTCGATATATTAAAGGCTCTGATATTCAAATCGAGGACCTCCTTGGAAAGTTGTTTTCAAATTTTGATTTATCGAACAATTACATTGTGTAAAAAACGGGGCGTCGAGGACGTCGCCCCCTACAGCTTTGGTTATAGCTTACTTTACGTCTTAATGCCCGCCCAGGGCTTGGAGCCCGAGTGCTCGCGGTGCGAGATGAAGCGAGGGCGACAAGGGAGGAGAAATTATTTCGACGAGTGGGGGAAGAGCGGAGCAAGGGCTGCGGGAGCTATCTCGGAATGTAAGGAAAGTTTTTGGAAAGTGTGAAAACCTTTTTCCAAAAAGGTTTTCGCGTTTTTCTTAACGCAAACTATCTAACCGATAAATCCAAATTTGTTGATGCGCCGCGGATAAAGAAAGAGCCGACTGTTTTCAGGCAACAGTCGGCTCTTTTATTTCTTTATCTTTTATCTTTTTTCGTACTATCAAAACCGTGTCGACAAGGCAGACTGCCGAAAGAAGCGCGGTGAACATATAGACCAGAAGGGAATTTGTAGACAGGTAGTAATTAGCTCTGAACAAGAAGAATATAAAGGGCACGAAGATACAAACGAGGAAGGGCACGTCCTTCAACGTAGCTTTTCTCGAATTTGAGAAGGTAACTATTGGGATAAGGAAAAACGACCAGACGTAGAGGCTTGTAAGAGGAGGAGCTGTCAAAATCAAGATGATTCCTTTTACCCAGAGCTTCCAAGGCTCGTTTTTGCAAAGTGCCGACGCCATAAACGAGATAAGGCAGACAAAGCACCAGATATAAGAGCCTATCGACAAGAATTTGACGGGTAGCAGGGTGATGTCCGAAATAATAGTTATCGCACTTGTCGTTGTGGTCGGCTTTGAGGAAAAGCTGAAGGTATTCTGCAAAAGTGTTATAAGGCAGGCAGGACCTCCGAAAAAGAAGGAGGGAAGGATTATAAGCAGCACCGTATATGCGATACAACGGAAAAGCTCTTTATATCTTTTGTCGGCGATAAAGAACCACATAAAGAGCGCGGGATAAAGCTTAAGAGAGGCAGCTACCGCCAGTGCTATAATGCTTATCTCTCTTTTCACCTTGCTTTCACTGTCATAGGTAAAGCCGAAGACGGCAAGGGCTATGAAACAGAGGATAAGTATATTTCCTCGTTCGAACATATAAAGAACGGGGCAGTTAAAGATCACGAAGAAGGCAAATATGCAAGAGAAGAGCCTGCTTTTTTTGAGCTTTTCTCTGAATACGCAAAAGAGCACAAGGCAACAGACCATCATAAAGAGTGTAACGAGAAGTATTGCCGAGGGGTAATATATCCAATCCTTTCTGTTAGCAAAGGAGGTCTGGTTGAAGCCGTGCGGAGCAAACTGTGAGATGATAAGGAAGATAAGGTTAGCAAGTGGCGGATAAATGACCTTTCTTACCGTATAGACCCCCGCTCCCTGTGCGGCGTCTCTTATCGAATTGAAATAATCCATAAAGAGATCTCCGCAACGCAAAAAGAAGGTATCGACAAAGCTTCCGTTTCCGAAATAGAGATATACCGAAAGATATACGAGCAGGCTTACCGACATAATAAGCACAAAAAACTCAGCCGGATCCTTTCTTTTGAGGAAGCCGACTATCGCTTGTCTTGATATTCTGTTAAAGCGTTTAAGTTTAGTTTCTTTACTCATTTATCCGTCCTGTAAGATGTAAAAATAATATCCATAATATAACAATTCATTATATCATAATATCGGCGTAAAAGTCAACAGTAAAAATTTTCAGAGGTAAGATAACTTTAATATTATTGAAAAGATGTTTACAAATTATAAAAAGAGTGATATAATACTACGGGATCGATCCAAAGCTCTTGTGGAGCTTTGGCGTTTATTAAGGTAAAAAGAAAGGGAAGTGATCTTATGGAGCGTCTTGATAGAATACACGGGCTTCTTTTTGATATGCTTAAGGCTATCGATAAGCTTTGCGAAAAGCACGGTATAACGTATTATCTTGATTCGGGCACCCTTCTCGGTGCTGTAAGACATAAGGATTTTATCCCTTGGGACGATGATGCCGACATAACTATGAAAAGAGAGGACTATGAGAAGTTCCTTTCGGTCGCGCACGAGCTTGAGGAGCCTTATAGGCTCGTCACTCCCGACAGCTACGGAGGATATTTCTTCGATTTCGCGCCGAGGATACTCAACATGGCAGAGCCTTTGCGTGATGAGACCGACGCCGACAGAGCGCAAAACAATTATCAGAACAGAGTTGCCGTCGATATTTTTATTATTGACAAGGCACCCGACGGCGATGCCGCTTTCTCGCGAATGGTCCTTTGGCAAAAAATGGTCTACGGCTTCGCTATGGCGCACCGCTATTCCTCTTCAAAGGAGGATTATACCTTTATACAAAAGATGCAGACCCTCGTTCTCGGTACGGCGGGCAGATTTATGTCGCTTGAGGGGATATTCAAAAAGCAGGAAAAGATAAGCACGAAATACAGAGATAGCGAGACCTCGCATTACTGTATTACGAATTTTCCCGTGCGTTCGCTTTCACACAGATACGATGCCGCTGATTTTGACCGTGCGGTAAGACTTCCTATCGGGGAATACGAGTTCAGCTGTCCTTACGGCTGGCATAATATACTGACTAAATATTACGGCGATTATATGACGCCTCCAAAGCAGGAAGAAAGAGTTTCGATACATATAGATAACTAAGATCGGGAGAAGAAAGGAGAAGCTATGACAGATAAGAGCGTGAGTAAGCAGAGTCTTAAAAATCTCTTTATGAGCGTTGGCTCGATAGTCGCTTTTAATATGGTCATACAGTTCTTTCTCTATCCCTTTATGGAGAGAAGGCTGGGGCACGACGCATATGGCGTGGCGTTGTCGCTTATATCCTTGGTCGGTATAACCTCTATATCTCTGGGCAGCTCGGCAAATTATTCGAGAATGATGACAGAGAGCAGATACAAGCCCGCGAACAGCAATTACGTTTTCGTATTGCTCCTTGGAGGTATTCTTTGCTCGGTCATAGGCGGAATATATCTGTATACTCTCGGTATATTTAGCTGGCTGACCTTTTTGCTTTTCTCGCTTCTTATAATATCTACCGCCTTCAGATATTATTCCGACGTCAACTTCAGACTCGGGGGCGACTTCTTCGGATATATGATATTTTATCTGCTTATCGCGGTGGGATACGTCATTGGCGCGGGTGTTTATGCGCTTACGGGCGAATGGATGCTCGCGATAATTTTGGGAGAGCTTGTCGGAATAGCTTTCGTAGCTGTTTTTGGGAATATCTACAAAAAGGCTCTGTCACGCCCTGATGAAAGTATGCCAAGAGTCCTTCGCAGTATGGGCTTTTTGCTTTCGTCGAGCTTTATGGAGAACCTCACTCTTAACGCCGACAGACTCATACTTCTTGCCTTTTGCGACGGAGAAACGGTGGCGATATTCTATACGGCATCTCTTCTCGGAAAGGCGATAGCGATGCTTTCTTCGCCTCTTAATTCTCTTATAATAAGCTATCTCGTCAGAGGAAACGTTTCTCTTACCAAAAAATTCTGGTGGCTGGCGCTTGGCGGGGCATTTGGCCTTGGCACGCTTGCCTTTGCGGCCTGTGCCGCGGTCTCTCCCTTCGTATTGCGTATACTTTATCCGTCTCTTTGGGAGCTGGCAAGACCTTATATAGTGCCCGCGATACTTAGTCAGATATTCTACTTTATAGCGGGAATGCTGCTCGTCGTTCTCCTCAAATTCAACGGCGAGAAGAGGCAGTTCCTTATAAACGCCGTCTACGGAGCGGAATTTTTCATTCTCGTTATCGTGGGAACGGCGCTTGGCGGACTTGGCGGCTTCGTTACCGCCTCGCTTGTCGCAAATCTCTTGCGCTTTTTAGGAGTTGCCCTTCTTGGCTTTTGGGCGGTGCGTCAAAGAAAGCAGGAAAACATAATTTAAGATCATACAGGACTATACGATGGATTTAGTATCATTCGCAAAGAAAAACGCCGTTATGCTCGTCGCTTTTGCCGCGGCACTTATCACAAGCTTTATAATAACCCCCGATGCAGAATATATAGGGTATTTCGATTTCAAGACTCTTACCTGCCTTTTCTGCGTTCTGGCTGTTGTCTGCGCACTGAAAAATATAAATTTCTTTTATATGATGGCGCACAAGATAGTAGAGCATTTCAAGACCGCAAGACTTGCCGTTCTCGTGCTCGTATATATCACCTTTATCGGCTCTATGTTTATAGCAAACGATATGGCGCATCTTACCTTTTTGCCGCTTGGATATATGGTCCTCGTCTCGACGGGCAAGCAAAAATATATGGCGTTTACATTTATAATGCAAAATATAGCCGCGAACCTCGGGGGAATGCTAACGCCCTTCGGAAATCCGCAGAATCTTTACCTCTATACGAAGTTCAATATCCCGACGGTCGAGTTTATGTCTATAATGGCTCTGCCGTTTGCCTTAGCGGTGGCTTTGATAACTGCTTTTTGCATCGTTTTCGTAAAGCCCGAGCCTCTTGAGATTGCCTACGGAAAGATAAAGCTCGATTTCGGGCGTACTACGGTGTATCTGGCTCTCTTCCTTTTGTCGGTTCTGATAGTCTTCAGAGGAATAGATTATCGGATAGGACTTGTGATCATCTTCGCGGCTCTTCTTTTCCTTGACAGACACGCTCTTGCGAAAGTTGACTATCCCTTGCTTCTTACCTTTGTATTCTTTTTCGTTTTTGCGGGGAATATGGCAAGGATAGACGCTGTCAGAAATATATTTGAGGTCGTGCTTGGGAAGAATACTCTCCTTTTCAGTATCCTCTCCTGTCAGGTGATAAGCAACGTTCCCTCGGCAATACTTTTGTCGCAGTTTACGGATAATTACCGAGAACTCCTTCTCGGCGTCAATATCGGCGGTGTCGGAACGCTTATATCGTCTCTGGCAAGCCTTATAACCTTCAGAGAATACGTTAAGCATAATCCCGGCAGGGCTATGCGTTACATAGGACTTTTTACTCTCCTTAATTTTGTCTTCTTGATTCTCCTTGGAGGATTTGCACTTCTGATCGCATAAACGATCGCTGATTTCAAATTTTGATTTGTCGGTGAGTTGTAAAATAGGGATACGCACGATGAGCCTTCCCTTGTCAGGGAAGGTGGCGCGGCGAAGCCGTGACGGATGAGTAGTTTTTGACACAA
>JAZNES010000271.1:0-4222 GCA_045588755.1 Eubacteriales bacterium
GGCCTCCGACTTCAGAGCAGATCCCCGGCGAGATCTTCGAGGTAGGCGACAGAATAAAGGTGTTCGTAACCGAGGTAAGCAAGGAGACACGCGGACCTCTCGTTACCCTTTCGCGTTCGCATCAGGGACTTGTTCGCAGAATGTTTGAGCTCGAGATACCCGAGATACAGGACGGCATAGTTCTCGTTAAGGCAGTTGCGCGTGAGGCAGGCTCGAGAACGAAGATCGCGGTAATGTCAAGAGATGAGGACGTTGACGCAGTAGGCGCTTGTATCGGTAACCACGGTATGAGAATAGCAAGCGTCGTAGACGAGCTTCGCGGAGAAAAGATAGATATAGTAAAATACAGCGATATTCCCGAGGAATATATTGCCGCGGCACTCTCTCCCGCTGAGGTCGTTTCGGTAACTATGACTGGTGAGCGCTCCTGCAAGGTAATAGTTGACGAGGATCAGCTCTCTCTTGCAATAGGTAAAGAGGGTCAGAATGCCCGTCTTGCCGCAAGACTAACGGGAATGAAGATAGATATAAAGTCTGAATAATATTTAAGAGGACTGATATGGAAAAGGTGAAAAAGATACCTATGAGGCAATGCCTCGGCTGCAATGAGCATAAGCCTAAGCAAGAGCTTATGCGAGTCGTGCGTACGGTCGAAGGCGAGATAGTTATTGATTTTACCGGAAAGAAATCCGGCAGAGGCGCATATGTCTGCAAAAGCCTCTCTTGCCTGAAAAAAGCGAGAAGGTCACGCCGTATCGACAAGAATCTGGGTTGTGAGATCTCGAGTGAGATATACGACAAAATGGAAGCCGAGATGTCCGATTATGAATGACACCACACTTCTTTCCGAAAATGAAAAAAAGCTGCTCGGCGCACTCGGAATGAGCGCTCGCGCAAGAAAAATGATATTCGGAGTCCCTATGATCTGCGAGGCTTTAGGCGCGCAAAAAAAAGTGGGGAAGTATCCGCTGATAGTTTTTGAGGCCTGTGATACGTCGGAAAATACGCACAAAAGAATATCCGACCGTTGCGGATATTACCGAGTAAAGCTCGTGAAGCTTAATATCGACGGAGCAACGCTTGCCACGATGCTTGGAAAAAGCTCGGTGCTTGCGGCGGTAGCTCTCACAGATGAAAATCTCGCACGTCTGGCAGAGAGTTATATTTGAAATTTTGATTTTTTATTCTAAATTCGGTTGGTTTCGGATAAATTCGACAATCGCCCCCTAAATCCAAGAAAGGAACTCCTCCATCGCAGCGGAGGACACGGTACAAGGAATGGCACAAATAGCACAGTATAAGGTTAATCAGTTTGCAAAGGATCTGAATCTGAAGAGTAAGGATATAACTGATATCCTCGAAAGTAAAAATATATCGGTAAAATCGCAGGCGACTCTTGATCCTGCGCAGTTTGCCGTGCTTTTCGAGGCTCTTACTACGTCAAATCAGATCACGGGAATAGAGGACTATCTTGACGGTATTACCCATATTCCGTCTGCCAAGAAGGCGCAGAAGCCTGAGGCAAAGGAGGAAGTCAAGCCTGCCCCCGAAGTAGCAAAGGCAGAGGAAAAGAAGCCCGAGCCCGAGGCAAAAGTCGAAGTTAAAGCCGAAGCAAAGCCCTCGCCTAAGGCAGAGGCAAAGCCCGAAACCAATACAGAGAAGAAGGCAGAGGAGAAGTCTGCCGAAAAGCCCGCTGCGAACAGACCCGAGGAAGCTTTCTCCAAGAAAGCTGCGACTGCCGAGGAGAAGAAGCCGCCCGTACAGAAGCCCGCAAACAATATTCCTCAAAGACAGGAAAATGCGCCCCAGAGAACCGAAAAGAGAGATTTTGGAACGCAGCAGAAGCCTTTTGAGAGAAATAACGGCGACAGAGGGCCCGCAAATCAGGGTCAGTTTGGAAAGGACAGACGTCCTCCCTTTGACTCTCAGAACAAGAACGGCCCCAAGGACAACAGAGGCTGGCAGGATCCCAGAAATAACGATAACAGAAACAACGGTGGCAAAAAGCCCTTCGGTCAGCAGGGCAACCGCTTTGGCGGTGATAAGGACAGCGGCAATCAGCCTCGCGGTCCCGTTGTATCCTTCAAGCCCGAGGCAATAGTGCGTGAGCAGACCAAGGCGGGAGATAAGTCAAACAAGAAGGGCGAGGTAAGGATCGTAGACACCCGTCCTACCAACGTTGATATTTCGAAATTTGACGATAAATATTACAACTTCGCTCCCGATATGAGCGATTTCAGAGGAAGCGTTCAGAAAAACAAGAAGCAAGCTCCTATGAATAACCGTCCCACGAGAAACAAGACAAAGCCCCCCAAGGGCTCGTCACAGCCCGTTACCAAGGCTCCCACGAGCGTAACTCTTCCCGACGAGATAATCGTAAGCGATCTCGCGTCAAGACTCAAGGTGACGTCCGCTGAGGTCGTTAAGCGTCTTATGCTTCTCGGTATGATGGTGACCGTCAACCAGACGGTCGATTTCGATACCGCGGCAATAGTTGCCGACGAGATGGGAATAGCCGCTACCAAGGAGGTAGTCGTTACCATTGAAGAAAGACTCTTCGAGGAAGAAGATGACAACGAGAGCAATCTCGTTCACCGCGCTCCCGTCGTCTGCGTAATGGGACACGTTGACCACGGAAAGACCTCTATACTTGACGCTATCAGACACACACGTGTCACCACCGGCGAGGCGGGAGGAATTACTCAGCATATAGGTGCTTACAGAGTAAGAATAAACGATCAGGATATAACCTTCCTCGATACCCCCGGTCACGAGGCGTTTACGGCAATGAGAGCAAGAGGTGCTCAGGCTACCGATATCGCAGTCCTCGTAGTTGCGGCGGACGACGGAATAATGCCCCAGACTATCGAGGCTATAAATCACGCGAAGGCTGCGGGAATAGACATAATCGTAGCTATAAACAAGATGGATAAGCCTACTGCCAATCCCGATATGGTAAAGCAGGAGCTTACTAAATACGACCTCGTTCCCGAGGATTGGGGAGGAGACGTTATCTGCGTTCCCGTATCTGCGCTTACGGGTATGGGTATCGACGATCTTCTTGAAAACATCTTGCTCGTTGCAGAGGTCAAAGAGCTCAAGGCTAACCCCAAGAGACGTGCAAAGGGTATCGTTATAGAGGCGAAGCTCGACAAGGGTCGCGGACCTGTGGCTACCATACTCGTTCAGTCGGGTACTCTCCACAGTGGCGATATAGTTATCGCGGGAACTGCGGTAGGACACGTCAGAGCGATGACAGACCACAACGGAAAGATGCTCAAGGAGGCAGGTCCCTCTGTCCCCGTTGAGATAATAGGTCTTGACGAGGTCCCGCTTGCAGGTGACGAATTTAACGCAGTTGAGGACGAAAGAATGGCGAGAACTCTTGCCGATCAGCGTCGCGCAAAGGCAAAAGAAGAGGTATTCAAGGCAAATGCCCGCGCAAATCTTAACGATCTTTTCGCACAGATATCCGAGGGCGTCAAGGAGCTTAACGTTATAGTAAAGGCAGACGTTGGCGGCTCGGCAGAGGCTGTAAAGCAATCGCTTGAAAAGATAAGCAACGAGGAGGTCCGTGTTCGTGTTATACACGCGGCTGCGGGAGGAATCAGAGAGAACGACGTTATGCTCGCTGCGGCATCGAACGCTATTATCGTCGGATTTAACGTCCGTCCCGATAAGGCGGCTATCGACAGTGCTGAAAGACAGAACGTTGACGTCAGAACCTACCGAGTCATCTATGACTGTATCAACGAGATAACCGATGCTATGAAGGGAATGCTCGCTCCTAAGTTCAGAGAGAACCTTCTCGGTCACGCAGAGGTCCGTCAGACGATACACGTTCCGAACGTCGGAACTATCGCAGGCTCTTACGTTCAGGACGGAAAGATCACCCGTTCCGCTATGATAAGAATAGTCCGTGACGGAGTGGTTATCTTTGAAGATAAGATATCCTCGCTCAAGCGTTTCAAGGACGACGTCCGTGAGGTAGCTCAGGGCTATGAATGCGGTATCGGTCTTGAGAGATTCAACGATATCAAGATAGGCGACGTTCTCGAGGCCTTCATAATGGAAGAGATCGAGAGATAATAAAATTCAAAGGGAGAGATTTCGATCTCTCCTTTTTGAGTTTCATACAGGCTGTAAATTGGGATTTATCGGTGTGTAATAAATTTTAGGGGAAGGTAATTTTAGGCTCCCTCCGGGAGGGAGCTCCCGACGG
>JAZNES010000272.1:0-5212 GCA_045588755.1 Eubacteriales bacterium
GTCCTCACTCTAAATACCGCTTACCTCATTTGTTAATGCCCGTTGTGAGCACGGAGAGCGGAGCAAGGGCTGCGGGAGCTATTTCAAAACGTAAGGAAAGCTTTGGGAAAGTTTGAAAACCTTTTCTCGAAAAGGTTTTCATAAAAATCCTAACGCAATCTATCTATTCGATAAATCACAATTTGTTATTATTTTACAAGATATCCGCCGTCGACGGGAATGACTGCGCCGCAGACGTAATCAGATGCCTCGGAGGCGAGAAAAAGGGTAATGCCCTTCATATCGTCGGGCGTACCCCAACGTCCCGCGGGAATACGGGCGTTTATCTGGGCAAGACGCTCCTCGTTTGCGAGAAGTGCTGTGTTAAGATCGGTAGCCATATATCCGGGAGCAATAGCGTTTACGTTGATGCCGCGGCCTGCCCAGTCGTTCGAGAGAGCCTTGGTAAGTTGGGTAATTCCGCCCTTTGCTGCCGCATATGCCGCGATCGTCTGACCGCCGAAGAAGGAGATCATTGAGGCAACGTTGATTATCTTGCCCTTGCCCTTCTTAAGCATTATCTTGCCTGCCTCCTGACACATTATCCATACCGAGTGGAGATTGATATTGAGAACCTCGTCCCATTCCTCCATAGGGAAATCCTCTGCGAGATGACGGCGCTGAATGCCTGCCGCCGTCGCCATAATATCAAGATCTCCTCCGAGAAGCGCGAGTGCCTCACCGAAGGCTCTGTAATTTTCCTCTCTCTCACGAAGGTCTGCCTTGACAGCCTTGCAGAAATATCCTCTGTCACAAAGCACCCTCGCGCTTTCATAAACCTTGTCTGATGAGCCGATAATGACGACCTCAGCTCCCGCTTCGGCAAGTGCCTCTGCCATTCCGAAGCCGAGACCCTTCGTACCGCCCGTAACGATAGCCTTTTTGCCCTTTACGTCAAATAATGATGTCATAAAAACCTCCGTAAAAATAGTCTTTATATAATTTTAACATACAAGAATATCAATATATATGGCATATTTTGCAAAGCACATTGACAATATTGCTTTTGTCTGATAAAATTCATTTAGAGGAAGGTGAAAAATATGGACAATTCATTTTCAAGATATATAGTTGACGAGCAGATGCTTTTCAAGCACGCAAAGGGTACGGGAGCTTTGAGGGGGCGTGAGTTCCACGAATATTACGAGATAATCCTTTTCCTTGACGGAGAGCTTGAATTTTTCTCCGATGAGATGCGTGTGAGGCTCAAAAAGGATCAATTGATAATGATACCAAAGCAGATGTATCATCAGTTTGTGATAAAGGGAAGAGAGGACGATTATCACAGATGTGTCTTTAATTTTTACGACAGCGCCGAGCTTTGCGCTCTTATAGAAAAGAGTATGGGAAGGCTTCGTGTGGTCGATGCCTCGGATTACGTCAAGCTTTTGTTTGGCAAGGCAATAGAGATAGCCGAGTCCGAGCTTGACGAGAAGGAGAAAAAGACTCTTTTGCGCTCTCTGCTTTTTCTTATCATAAACGAGCTCTCGGGGGATATGCCGTCGGCCGAAAAAAGTCATAAAAAAGGGGAGAGCAGCCTCTCTCTGCGCGCGCTTGAATATATTAACGCGCATCTTTGCGAGCACTTGACGATATCTGTGATTGCGAAGGAGCTCAATATTTCTCCATCCTTGCTCAGTCATAGCTTCAAAAAGGAGATGGGAATATCGCCGTACAGATATATGTTGAAAAAACGTCTGATCTCCGCTCAGAACAGAATTGCCTCGGGTGAGAGCGCGACCTCAGTCGCTATTGAGTGCGGATTTTCTGACTATTCGGGCTTTTATAAGCAATACAAAAAGACCTTCGGCGTGCCGCCGTCAAAAAGTGGCACTTGCTTTGAGGCGTAAAAAATTGATGATTTCAAATTTTGATTTATCGGTGAGTTTGAAACGTTATTTGTTCATTGTAGGGCGGGGGCTTGCTCCCGCCGTTGCGATAATTACAGACATTTTTCACGGCGGGAGCAAGCCCCCGCCCTACAAACTCGAATTAACGTCTCACCGATAAATCCCAATTTGTATATAAAATATATAAAAACATTCGAACCGAATTCGGTTCGTACGTTTTTTATTATTTAATTTATTACCACTCAGCGACTGAGCCGTCCTTATGACGCCATACGGGGTTCTTCCACTGATGAGGAGTCTTGTTTTCCTCGATAACGAGTTCCTTATTGACTTCGACTCCAAGACCTGCCTTTGTGGGCATATTCACTCTGCCGTCGACGAACTTAAAGTCCTCCTTATTGAGCGCGTAATCGAGAACGCTCTTTCCGACGTTATAGTGAATTCCTATCGACTGCTCCTGAATAATTGCATTGTAGCAGGTAGCGTCAAGGTTAAGGCAAGCCGAGAGCGCGATAGGTCCGAGAGGGCAGTGAGGAGCGACTGCAACGTCGTATGCCTCAGCCATCGAAGCTATCTTCTTGACCTCTGTAAGTCCGCCTGCGTGCGAGAGATCGGGTTGGATTATATCAACTCCGCCCGCCTGCAAAAGACGCTTGAAATCGTACTTTGTGAAAAGGCGCTCACCCGTTGCTATCGGGATATTACAGCAAGCGGCGATCTCACGGAAGACCTCCATATTCTCGCAGAGAACGGGCTCCTCGATGAACATAGGATCAAATTCCTCAAGCTTCTTGGCGAGTATCTTTGCCATAGGCTTATGTACTCTGCCGTGGAAGTCGATCGCGATACCGAAATATTTTCCGCAGCTCTCTCTTATCGCGGCAACTCGCTCAAGCACGGCATCGACCTTGTCATAGGTATCTATCATCTGAAGCTCCTCGGTAGCGTTCATTTTGATAGCCGTAAAGCCCTCGTCCATCTTCTCCTTCGCCATTCTGCCGGTATCTGAGGGACGGTCGCCGCCTATCCAGGAATATACCTTGATATTATCGCGGCACTTTCCGCCCATAAGCTCATATGCGGGCGCACCGAAGAATTTACCCTTTATATCCCAGAGAGCCTGATCTATACCCGAAATAGCGCTCATAAGCACTCCACCTCCGCGATAGAAGCCTGCTCTGTAGAGCGTTGCGGAGATGTCCTCGATGCGAGAGGGATCGTTGCCCAAAAGATACGTCGACATCTCGTTTACGCAGGCAAGGACTGTGTCGCAGTGGCCCTCAAGGACCGCTTCTCCCCAACCCGAAATGCCCGCGTCGGTCTCTATCTCAACAAATCCCCAACGGGGGCGTACGTGATAGGTATTTATCTTCGTTATCTTCATTTTTGTTCTCCGAATTTTACTCTGATTTTATCTTTGAACTCTTCCCGAAGCGTTTCCGCCTGCAAGTGCCTCGACCTCGGATACAGACATAAGGTTGAAGTCGTGCTCAATAGAGTGCTTAAGACAAGAAGCCGCAACTGCAAAGTTTATAGCCTTCTGATCATCGTACTCAGAAAGAAGAGCATAGATGAGTCCGCCGCCGAAGCTGTCGCCGCCGCCTACGCGGTCAACGATACGAACGAGATACTTGGGAGAGAAATAAGCCTTGCCGTCAGAGTAGAGCATAGCGGCCCACTCGTTGTCGGAAGCCGAGATGCTTCCACGGAGGGTGATAGCGACCTTCTCACAGCCAAATCTCTCGCTGAGCTGACGCGCAACGCTGATATATCCGTCGTGATTTACCTTACCTGCGTTGAGGTCTGTTCCCTCAGCCTCGATTCCGAATACGTCCTTTGCGTCCTCCTCGTTTGCGATACAAACGTCAACGTAGGGCATAAGCTGTGACATAACTGCCTCTGCCTCCTTGTTTGTCCAGAGCTTCTTGCGGTAGTTGAGGTCGCAGCTGATCTTTACGCCAAGCTCCTTTGCAGCCTTACAAGCCTCAAGGCAGACAGCGGGCATCTCACCGCCGAGAGCGGGAGTAATTCCTGTGAAGTGGAACCAATCTGCTCCGTCAAATATCTTCTTCCAATCGAAGTCAGCCGCGGTAGCCTTAGCAATTGCAGAGCCTGCGCGGTCATAAATGACCTTTGAAGCGCGCTGAGAAGCGCCCTTTTCAACAAAGTAGATACCAAGTCTGTCGCCGCCGCGGACCATAAGGCTCGTATCAACACCGAAACGGCGAAGCTCGTTTACTGCGCACTGACCGATCTCGTGAGCGGGAACCTTCGATACAAAAGCGGCATCCATACCGTAGTTAGCGAGAGAAACAGCAACGTTTGCCTCGCCACCTGCATAGGTCGCCTCAAATTTCGATGCCTGAACGAAGCGAAGGTATCCTTCGGGGTTAAGGCGCATCATTATTTCACCAAAAGTAACTATTCTTTTCATGATATTTCTCCTTTATTTTTATGTAATTTTTTAAGCATTCTTAATATTTTCAACAAGCTTCTTTGCGGTCGCTGTGATCTTATCGAACTCGCCTGCCTCTATCCACTTGCGGTTAGCGAGGTTTCCACCGACACCAACACCGACAACACCTGCGCGGATAAAGTCTGCAACGTTGTCCTCGTTTACTCCGCCGACGCCCATAAGCTTAACGTGGCTTATAGGAGCGCAGACTGCCTTGATATAAGCCGCTCCGAGATTTCCTGCGGGGAAGAGCTTTACGAAATCAGCTCCTGCCGCGTGAGCTGTAAGTATCTCGGTGGGAGTGAGAGCACCCGGCATAGACACAAGACCGAGCTCTCTTGTGCGCTCAATTACGGATATATTCGTGTCGGGAGATATGATATATTTAGCTCCCGCGACGGCAGCCATCTCGACAAGCTCGGGAGTCGTTACCGTTCCTGCGCCGACAAGCATCTTTCCGTCGTATTTTTTTGAGATAAGCTCGATAGCCTTTGCCGTATCCTTAAAGGTGGCAGGATCCTTCTGATTGAAGGTTATCTCCATAAGGCGGATTCCACCCTCATAGAGCGCGTCGGCTACCTTCATACAAGCCTCGACGTCAACACCTCTTACAATAGCTATTGCTTTTTCTTCAAGTACCTTCTTAATAGTTTCTTCACGCATAATATGCCTCCAATATTTTTAAGGGGAATAAAAAATAAACCTTCTCCCCCATAATAATTATACTATGATTATAGCCAATAAAAGCCGAGCAGTCAATAGATTTTAACTTTTTTATAAGGACGATTTTTATTGCTTCTTGTATATTACAAATTTTGATTTGTAGGTGAGTTAGTTTGCGTTAGGATTTTTTTGAAAACCTTTTCGA